>CAJKZK010000035.1 GCA_905204225.1 uncultured Bacillota bacterium | reverse complement strand
ATCGTTCTAAAAGGTGCATTATAAATAAAATAGTTAAAAGCAAAACAAATAATATATAAAATTATATAGGAAATAGTTTTTGTATAAATTGTTTTAGGTGGGAAATTTGCTCTTATAAAACAAAAAAAAGCAATTGCTAAAATTAATAAAATGTTTCTTAATATAAAACATTTTCTTTTTTCTAAGTTTATCGTAAATAAGAATAAAGCGGCAAACAATTCAAGCGTTAATCCATATTCATAAAAAAAATTCATCATTTTTTTGCTAAAACCTTTCTATTTGATATTATAAAGCAAAACTAGATTAAAAAAAAGATTGAGATTTTATTGTTTGGTAATAGATTTATAAAATCAATAACTAATAGCAAAATTGGTTCAAAAATCAACATAATAGGACAAAAACAAAAAAAAGCAATTAGTTTATGTATAATGTAATCGGTTTCATTATTGCTTGATATTTATTTAAAAATTCAAAATACTATTAATACATTAAATTATTTTGAAAGCAAAATGAAATAAAATATTCCAAATGGAGGAGGAATCATGAAAAAAAACAAAACTAATGTATTCCGTGGAATTGCTAGTGTTTCGGCAGCGTTTTTAGCTGTTACAGCAATTGGACAACTTATTGCTAATGAAAATAGAAGTTACATGGACGAAATTTTTCACACTTCTTCTACTAAGATTGTAGAAAAAGAAAGTGATACAAATGTTGATAGGTATAACTTTAAGTCAACATATAAAACTCCTGAAGAACTTGCAAAAGCTGATATGGAGTATGGTGAAAAAGTTACTGGTGAAGGAGCGGTTTTATTAAAAAATAAAAATAATGCATTACCATTAAAATCATCAGAAAAGAAAGTTACACTTGTTGGGAAAGCAGCTTATTCAAATGTCTTAGGTGGACAAATGGGTTCAGGTGCACAAAAAGTAACATTACCTGGCTATGAAACAGCTGATTTAGTTAGCTCATTAACTAAAAATGGTTATGAAATTAACCAAGATATGTCAGAAGCTTATAAAGTTGATACTAATAAAGATGGTGCAAAAACATATCGTTCAGTAAGTACTATTTCTGGCGGATTTGGTATGATTAATGAATCAGCAGTAGCAAATTATAAGTTTAATATTAATGAAGTTGGATTAAGTGAACTTGAAGCAAACAAAACAGGTATAACTACTACTTCATTTGGTGATTATAAAACTTCAATTGTTGTTTTAGGTAGAGTTAACTCAGAAGGTAGAGATTATCTACCTGGCGAAAATGGTGTTAAAAATATTGGCGCTGGTGAAGTAAATGAAGGCGCTAAAGATCCACTTGGCTTATCTAATAGAGAACGTGAAATGATTAATATGGCAAAAACTCAAGGTGATAAAGTTGTTGTCTTAATCAATTCGAATTCACCTATGGAAATTGATGAACTTAAACGTGATGAAGGAATTGATGCTATATTATGGATTGGTACAACTGGTACTTATGGAATGAATGCTGTACCAAAAATCTTAGATGGCACAATTAATCCTTCAGGAAAATTACCTGATACATACGCTAGTGATATATCTGTTTCACCTGCTGCACAAAACTGGGGTATTTTCTCATATAGTAATTTAGATGAAATTGCTACAACTGCAGAAGATAAAATTACAAATAATAAAGATGGTTGGACTGCTGTAAGTGCTGATAATTTAAGAGCTTCAGCTTATACAGTTTATCAAGAAGGTATTTATACTGGTTATAAATATTATGAAACAAGATATTTTGATACTATTGTTAATCCTTCTTCAAATGCATCTTCAGCTAAAGGTGCTAAAGAAGGTGCAACATCTTGGAAATATAATGATGAAGTTAGCTATACATTTGGTTATGGTGGATCGTATACAACATTTAAACAAGAATTAAAGAGTCTTGAAGTAAATACTTCAGATAAAATAGTGACTGCGATTGTTGATGTTCAAAATACTGGCAATGTTGATGGAAAAGATGCTATTGAATTATATGTTTCTTTACCAAGAAAGGCTAATGATAGAATTGAGAAAGCTGCAATCCAATTACTTGATTATCAAAAAACACCTACTATTAAAGCTGGAGAAAAAAGAACATTTAAGATTACTGCTGATTTATCTGATGCCACATCATATGATAATGAACTTGAACATGATGGTGTCAAAGGTGGTTATATTTTAGCAGAAGGTGATTATTATTTCTCAGTTGGTAATGGTGCTCATGAAGCAATAAATAATGTTCTTGCAAAAATGGGAAAAACAACAAGTGATGGAATGGATGAAAATGGCAATGCAAGTAATGCAGTAATGTATAGATATGAATCAGCAAATTCATCATTGTTTGGTAGATCTAAAGGTGGAAAAGTATTAATTCAAAATCAATTAGATAATGCTGATTTAAATTACTACCAACCTGGTGCAATAACATATTTATCAAGAAATAACTGGGATAAAACATATCCAACAAGGCAACATGTCACTCCAAATGCGGAAATGATTAAAGAATTACGTAATAAAAAACATGTTATTCAAAAAAATGATGATGTTAAAACAGTTTGGGGTTCAACAAAAACAAGTTATACTCTTGCTGATATGAAAGGTGCAAGTTGGGATGATCCTAGATGGGATGACTTTGTTAATCAAATTAAATTAGATAACGCAGTTAAAATTATTGCAGTTGGTGGTAATACAACTTGGACAATTGAAGAAATTGCAAATCCAAGAAATAGACAAGCTGATGGTCCTAATGGTTTCTCATCATTTGGTATTAATCAAGGATATACAATTTTAGAAAATTCTCCTTATAAAATTGCTGAAGATTCTCAATGGATTGGATATAAAGCTTCTATGCCTAATGCTCCATTAATTGCTGCTACATTTGATAAAGACATTCAAAGAGGTGCTGGACAATTAATTGGTAATCATTCTATATGGAATGGTGGCGCAACTATTTGGGCTGGTGGAGCTAACTTACATCGTTCACCATATGAAGGACGTACACATGAATACTTTACAGAAGATCCAATTTTATCATCATATTCATTGAAGGAAATGGTATCAGGCGGTAGAGAATTTGGTTGTTTAATTGGTCCAAAACACTTTGCTTTCAACGCTATTGAATTTAATAGATATGGTCTTTCTGAATATATGACTGAACAAACAGCCCGTGAAACAGAATTAAGATCTTTCCAAAAAGCATATGAATCTGGTGAATGTTTAGCTACAATGACTGCTTTTAATAGAATTGGCTGCTCTAACTTAAACGCTCACGAAGGATTAATGCAAAATATTTTAAGAAAAGAATGGGGCTACAAAGGATTAATTTCTACCGATATGGTTAATGGACAAAACTATTTCTTACCTGGTGAATGTATCTTAGGTGGCGTTACAATGATGGCTAATGGTCGTGGCGCTTCGGCTGATTTAAGAACTGAATGGGTTGATTATGAAGCAACAAATATTGCAAAAGATAAATTATTAAATGAACATTTACATATTAATATGAAATATCAATGGTATGCATATGCAAATTCAAATCTTTTAAATGGTATGGATGGTAGTGTTACAGTTATTAATGTTATTCCATCATGGCAAATTATGTTTAATGTTTTGACTGGTACTTTTAGTGTTGTCTTAGCTGCAAGCTTAGGTTTAATGCTCTTTGCTAATATTAAAGGCAAAAAAGAAGAAGAATAGGAGACAAGCATATGAAATTTATGAAAAATCAAGGCGTTAGTTTTATTCTCAATGCAATTTTATCTATATTAATCATTGTTTCAATTATACTTTATGCTGTTAATAAATCATTGCCATATTTTACTGAAGCAACAGTATCTGGACCAATTATTTGGTTCTTAGTTATCTCATTATTAATAATTTTAGCAAATATCGGCATTAGATTTACTGCTTTAAAAGATAATAGAATTGTTAATATTGTTTTAAATGTATTATTAGTTGCTGTATCATTTTTTATGATAGGAGCTGCAATGTACTTTATAAGTGATAGAGTTTATTATTATGGTATTGCTTTAGGATCTGATCTTGAAAGTGGAAACCCAGTAGCTAGATCATCTTGTATTAATGCAATTGTTGCAACAGCATTTATGTTAGTAACAGGTATATTTTCAGTTGTTAGTAATTTCTTTGGTAGAAAAGAAGCTTAACAAAAATTAAATTAATAATAGGGCTATTAATTATTAAATTATTAGCCCTTTATTTTCTAGGAGGAACTATTCATGTTTAAAATAAAAGAATTTAAAGTTAATCATATAAAAGAATATTGCTTTTCAGATAATGAACATCCATCTTTTAATTTTTCTTTAATTAGTGATGATGCAAAATCAATTCTCAGAAAAGCTATTTTAAAGATGAATGGTTGGGAAATAGAAACTACTTCACAAGTTTGTATTGTTTATAATGGTGATAAATTAAAACCATTTACAAAATATACAGTTGAATTATATGTTGAAGATAACCTTGGCAATCATGATAAAACTACATTAATTTATGAAACTGGATATATGTTAACTTCGTTTAATGGTAAATGGATAAGTGATGATCAATATAAATTTACTGAAAAAGGTGTTTCACCTAAACCTCTAATTTTTAAAAAACATCTTGTATTTAATAAAAAAGTAAAAAATGTAAAAGTTTATTCTACTGCAATAGGAATTTATGATTTATTGCTCAATGGTAAAAAAGTTGGTAAAAAATATTTTGCACCAGGATTTACTTCTTATGAGCATCAATTACAATATCAAATGTATGATATTACAAATTTGTTAAGTATAGAAAATGATTTATATTTTTTAGTGGCAGGTGGATGGGCAGTCGGCTCGTTTGTTTTTACCCGTAAAAATAGAGATGTAGCCGATAGACAAGCAATATTGTGTGATATTCATGTTGAATATGAAGATAATACTTATGAAATCATTTCTTCTGATAATACATGGGAAGTAACTAGTTCTACTCCTGTGTTAATGGCTGATTTTTATGATGGAGAAACATACGACGCTAATTTAGAATTTGATAAATTAAATTATCATAAAGCAAGTTATGAAAAATTAAAAATTAATCCGAAATTATTATTTGATTATGGAGCAAGTGTTGTTCCACACGAAACCATGTTACCAATATCTATAAATAAACTTGATAATAAATATATTGTTGATTTTGGACAAAATTTTGCTGGTGTTATTTATTTAAAAATAAAAAATGCAAAAATGAATCAAAAAATTATAATCAAACATGCGGAAGTATTAAATAAAAATGGTGATTTAAATACAATTTTTTTAAGAAGTGCAAAAGCCACATTAACCTATATTTGTAAAGAGGGAAATCAAGAGTTTTCACCAACTTTAACATATATGGGATTTAGATATATTTCAATTGAAGGAATTAATATTGAACAAATTGAGGTTAAAGGTATTGTGCTTTATTCGGATATTGAGCAAGTAGGTAATTTTGAATGTTCAAATCCTTTAATTAATCGTTTGCAACAAAATATTATTTGGTCTAGTAAGTCAAATTTTGTAGATATACCTACTGATTGCCCTCAAAGAGATGAAAGAATGGGGTGGACTGGCGATATAGCAATTTTTGCTAAAACTGCTTTTTTTAATTTTGATGTAAGTAGATTCTTAGATAAATGGCTTTTAGATTTAAGAAGCCAACAATTGAAAACTGGTGGAATTCCTACTACAATACCAGTTCATAAATATGGTTTTCCTGTTACTATGCCAAAAATGGCTATTGATTTTTGGGGTGATGCTGCTTTATTGGTGCCATGGGCAGAATATGAAAAAACAGGAAATATTCATATTTTAGAAGAATCTTATGAATCAATGAAAAAGTATGTTAATGCATGCAAATTTTGGGCTAATCTTATTGGTGTTGGAAAACATAGATATATATGGCATACACCAAGTATTTTTCATTTTGGCGATTGGGTTTCTCCTGATGCTGAAAAAATGAGTGAATGGCAAAAAAGAAGTAAATGGACTGCAACTGCATCATTAAGAAATACTTCATTGATGTTAAGTAATATTGCTCATATTTTAAATAAAAAAGAAGATGAAGAATATTATTTTAATTTTTCAAATAAAGTAGCAGATGCTTATGAATCAATCTTTACAGATAAAAAAGGAAAACTTCATAATGAATTCCAAACTGGTTATGTTTTGCCACTTCAATTTAACATGTTTAGTGAATACAATAAAAAAGCTGCTGCTTATAATCTTAAAAAATTAGTTGAAAAGCATAATTATTGTATTGGAACTGGATTTCCTGGAACTCCATATATATTGTTTGCTTTAGTTGATAATGGTTATGTAAAAGAAGCATATAAAATGTTAGAAAATACTATTTGTCCATCTTGGTTATATGAAGTAAAAGTTGGTGCGACAACTATTTGGGAAAGATGGGATGCCTTAGATGAAAATGGTGAATGTGAGATTGGTAATGATGGAACAGGAGGAATGATTTCCTTTAATCATTATGCTAGTGGATCAGTTGGTGATTTTTTATATAGGAAAGTTGCTGGTATTGAACCAACAGAATGTGGATATAAAAAGTTTTTAATTAAACCTGTCTTAGGTGGGACATTAACTTATGCTAAAGCAGAAACTAAAACATCTTATGGAATTATTAAATCAGATTGGAAAATTGAAAATAATAAATTTAAATTGAGTGTAACTGTTCCTTATGGTTGTGAAGCAAAAGTTGTTTTGCCAAATGGTGATACTTTTATAAGAACTCATGGTGAATATTTATTTGAAAATGATTTATAATATTTAAATCGTTATTGATTAATGCTAAATAATTTATTAAAATCATAATTAGGTAATAAAAAAAGTTTTTTTTATCGTTGTTGTGCTTAAAGTTATGTGCACAACTTGAATGATGATTTATCATTGTTCTTTGAATTGTATACTAATAATGCTGATAGTTTTATCTCTATTAGTATTTATCATTTAATTGTAAGCGATTAAAAAGATATCTGTATATAAAAATTGTATTTCTAATACAAATTCATCCATATAAGACATGACTTGTAAATTATGAAAGGAGTAGTACATATAAAGGATGATTATATGTTACTAGAGATTTGAAAATGAAAACTAGTTTTTTTGAAAAATCTTTTATGAAAACTAAAATTAAGAAAGATGGGGTGACTTTATTTCCTGAAGCTGGACTTGGATACTTACTTGGACCTATTTTAGCCCTTGTTAGTAATGGTGTAGTTAATGTTTGGCTTATTCAATATTGGGATAAAGTTTTAATGCTCGGACAATGGGCTCCATTATTTGAGACATTACTTCCTATCTTATCAGCTATTGTTATTATTATTGGAAACTTATTTGTTGGTAAATTAATGGAAAGAAAACCAACTTTAGCAGGAAAAGCAAGACCATTAATTTTGATAGGTATGCCTATTATTGCAGTTGCGTTACTTGCTTTGTTCTTAGTTCCATTACCAGAAGGCGCTACATGGTTTGTTGGAATAAAACAATTTAATGGTACAACTTCTAATTTAATTGCTTCTATTGTTATCGCAGTAGCATATAATTTATATTATGCATTAGCATGGCCATTATATTATACTTCACATTCAGCATTAGTTAATTTATCAACTCGTGATGAAAAGAAACGTGGCTTATTATCAACTTGCATTATGGCTGCTCAACTTGGTGCAGCTGGTTTATCTGGTATGGCAGGTGGAATACTTGTTGATTTTATTGGTTTATTACCAACTTATAAATATACTGCTCTTGAAGGTGATAAAATTGTTGAAAAGGTTACTACTGATTTGAGTGTTGCTACTCAAGTTACTGAAGCTAATCCATTAGGTGCTTATACAATGGGTATTACACCTGATCAAGCAAACTCAAAATGGGTTATCCTTATGATTATTATGGTTGTTTGCTTAGTTATAGGCTGTTTACTTGAATATTTCTTTACAAGAGAAAGAATCACTGAAGAAATCGTTGAAAAGAATCAAAATGCTGGAAATGAAGAAGTAAAATCTATTTCAATGGGTGAACAAATTAAAGTTTGTGTAAAAGATAAATACTGGTGGTTAATTATTATTTTCTTCTTCTTATATCAATTTGGTGGACAAATGAAGAATAATGATATGTCATTCTATTCTATTGCAATGACTGGACAAAGTACTTTATCATCAATAATTAATACTGTTGGTGCAATTCCAACTGCATTAGGTATGATTATTGTTTGGCCTTTAGCAAATCGCTTTACAAAATCTAAAACAATTATTATGGGCTGTATGTTAGCATTTCTTGGTGGATCTTTAGCTTTCGTAGCCTTAGTTCCTGCTATTCAAGCAAATATTGGTGCAGTTACTGGACTTTCAGTTGCTTCATTCTGTATTAAAGCTTTAGGAACAGCTCCTGCAATGTATATTTCTTTAGCTTTACTTGCTAATGTTTTAGATCATCAAGAAGCAAAATATGGTATTCGTACAGATGGATTTACAATGGCTGTTTATGGATCTATTATGGTTTGTATGGCTGGTGTATGTAATGGTATTATTGTTGGAATTAATTCTATTGTACCTGCTGCTTCTAAACCAGTTGTTCATACTTTCTTAGGATTTGGTGTTGAATCTATTGCTTACTTAGTTATGGGCATTATGTTTTTCTTTATGAATGTTGAAAAATATACTAAAGAAGATAAAGAAAAACTCGAAGCTAATAAAGAAATAAAAGAAAATAACTAATATTAAATTATATCATTAAAGAAGATTGTATCAAAAAAGATGCAATCTTTTTTTAATTGTTATTTTTATGAAGCTTTCTATATTCACAAGGAGAAACCTTATAATTTTTTTTAAAAAATTTTGTAAAATATGAGGTGTTGTTAAAACCAATCATTGATGAAATTTGAGATATATTCATATCAGTTAATAAGAGTAAATTTATAGCTTCTTGCATTTGACAATTTAATTTATACTCTATAATTGATATGTTACATTCGCTTTTAAATTGATGACATAATTTTGATTTAGAAACTGAAAGCCTTGAAGCAATATCGTTAAGTTTTAGTTCTAATTGGTAATTGTTTTCAATTATGTTTTTTACATTTGAAACAAGATCTGATTCATTTTTTGAGGTAGTGTTAAATATTAAATCATTTTGTCTTTTTATAATTAAAAATAGTGATTGTAATGAGTTTTCAATGATGGATATATAGTTTTCTTTACACTGACTAGCCTCAGAAAAAATAATTTTATATAAATATAAAGTTTTATTATATGAAGATGTATCTAGGGTAAAATAAATAATTTTTTTAATAAAGTTTTCTTTTAAAAAAATATTTAATTTATTAATTCCAATTGCGTAAAAAGTTAAATTGTTGCTTATTTCACAATGTTTACAATTTTGATTAATAATGATTAAATCATTTTCTTTAACGTTTATTTTTCTATTAGTTGTCTGAATATATCCATTTCCTTTTTCAATTAAAAGAATTTCAATGTTGGGATGACAATGAAGATTTGTTTGAAAATTAGAACCTAAAACTGTTCTAGAAATATATAAAATTGACTTATTTTCTGATTTAATAGGTATTCTTTGATGCATATACATATATTACAATATTGTTATATAAAAATGCAATATTGTTATATTAATAATGTATTGTAATATTGTTTAATATAAGTATAGGAGAATTGTTGATATGAAATATTATCTTGCTATTGATATTGGAGCATCATCAGGAAGACATATAATTGGCTATTATAAGAATAATGAACTTATTCTTGATGAAGTATATCGCTTTAAAAATAGTGTTATTATAGAAAACAATCATTTGATTTGGAATATCGATAATATATTTTTTGAAGTGAAACAAGGAATAAAAAAAGCCCTTGAAAAGTACAAGCATATTGAATCGATGAGTATTGATACATGGGGTGTTGATTATGTTTTATTAAATGGTGATAAAGTTATATATCCTGTTTATAGTTATCGTGATGATAGAACTGCAAAGATTATCGATAAAGTTCATAATTTAATTAGCTTTGATGAGCTATATAAAATAACTGGATCTCAATTCCAAAAGTTTAATACAATTTATCAATTATATGATGATTTGATTAATGATAGATTAACCAATGTAACTGACTTTTTAATGATACCAGAATATTTATCTTATTGCTTAACTGGTGTAAAAAAGAAAGAATATACGAATGCATCTACAACAGGAATGTTTGATTATAATAATAACTGTTATTCAAAAGAAATAATTGAAAGATTAAAATTTAATAAAAACTTATTCAAAAATATTTCTTATCCAGGAGAAATAGTTGGAAACTTTAAAAAAGAAATAATAGATGAGTTAGGTGGAAATATTGTAGTTAAGTTATGTGCAAGCCATGATACGGCATCAGCTGTTGAAGGGATTCCAATGATTGATAATAATCCATATATTTCTAGTGGTACTTGGTCTCTATTAGGATTAAAAATTGATCATATAATTAATTCCAATGAAGCAAAAAATGCTAATTATTCTAATGAACTTGGACCAAATTATGTTCGTTTTCAAAAGAATATTATGGGATTATGGATAATTCAAAATTTAGCAAAGCAAATGAATTTGGATTTTGCAACAATGGTTAAAATGGCTAAAGAATCAGAATATAACGTAGTTTTTGATGTAAATAATCCAATGTTTTTATCAGCGTTAGATATGAAAATCGCAATTAAAAATTATTTTATGGAAAGAAAAATGATTCTTCCAAAAGAAGATAAAGATTATATTAATTCAACTTATATCTCTCTAGCGTATTCTTATAAAGAAAGCTTAGATGAATTAGAAAAAATTACCAATCAAAAATTTGATAAATTATATATTGTTGGTGGAGGAGCAAAAAACCAATATTTAAATGATTTAACTAAAGATATAACTCAAAAAAAGGTTATCGCTTTACCAATAGAGGCTACAGCAATAGGAAATCTTTTAATACAAATGGAGGAAAAATAAATGACAAAAGAAGTAAAAGAATTGTATGCAAAATATGGTGTAGATGTTGAAAAGGCACTTTCTACATTAAAGAAAACAAAAATTTCAATACACTGTTGGCAACTTGATGATGTTAATGGCTTTGAAAACAATACATCATTAACAGGTGGTATTCAATCGACAGGTAATTATCCGGGAAAAGCAAGAAATTTTGAAGAGTTAACTCAAGATTTAACTGTTGCTTTAAAACATATTCCTGGTAAAAAGAAAATAAATTTACATGCTTGTTATCAAACAGGAGAAATAGTAGATAGAAAAGATATATCTCCAAAGCAATTTTCTAAATGGGTTGATTATGCTAAAGAACATAATTTGGGATTAGATTTCAATCCAACATTATTTTCATCAAATATGATGAAAGACGGCTTGACTTTATCTTCTCCTGATGAAGAAATAAGGAAATATTGGATTGAACATGTTATTAATTCAATTAAAGTTACTGAATATTTTGGTCATGAGCTTCATCAAAAAGCATTATGTAATATTTGGATTCCTGATGGTTTAAAAGAAAGCCCATCTGATAGAATGGGACCAAGAAGAAGATTAAAAAATTCTTTAGATGAAATTTTAAAATATAAATATGATAAAAAAGCTATGGATGTTTCCGTAGAATCAAAAGTATTTGGTATTGGTGTTGAATCGTATACAGTAGGTTCAAATGAATTTTATTTAAGTTATGCAATGAAAAATAATATTTTGTGTTTGTTAGATACAGGGCATTTTCATCCAACAGAAAATGTAGCAGATAAAATTTCATCATTATTATTATTTTCACCACGTTTAGCATTTCATGTATCGCGTCCAGTAAGATGGGATAGTGATCATGTATTGAAATTAAATGATGATTTACAAGAAGTTGCTGATGAACTTGTAAAATGTGATGCATTAAATAAAGCTTATATTGGACTTGATTATTTTGATGGCTCTATTAATAGAATTGCAGCTTTAATTATTGGTTCAAGAAACATGGAAAAGGCATTATTAAGAGCACTTCTTACACCTTGGAATTTATTAAAAAATGCTCAAGATACTTATGATCATACAAGAACTCTTGCTTTACAAGAAGAAATTAAAACTTTACCATGGCAAGAAGTATGGAATGAATATCTATCAAGAAATGGCTATGTTGATGACGCAAGCTGGTATGAAGAAATTAAAGAATATGAAAATGAAATATTAAAGGAGAGAAATTAAAATGAACGGTTTAGAACAAGTAACAGATATTTTAGAAGAATTATATCGCCATGGTTGGGATGAAAGAAATGGTGGAAACTTATCATATATTTTAACAGAAAAAGAAGTTAAACAAGTATGTGATATTAATAATGTAATTAGAGAATTCAAGTATGATTTTGATTTGTCCAGTTTAATTGGTAAATATTTTATTATTACTGGAACAGGAAAATATTTTAGAAATTGTAAAAAAGATCCTGAAACAAACTTGGGTATTATGAAAGTAAAAGATGAACACACTTTGTCCTTACTTTGGGGTTATAAAGATGGTGGAAGACCAACAAGTGAAGCTCCAACTCATTTAAAATGCCATATTGAAAGATTAAAAGTTGATGCTGACCATAGATTAGTTATTCACTGTCATCCAACAAATATTATTTGCATGACACATATTTGTCCATTAGATTCAAATTTATTTACTGAAATATTATGGAAAATGCAAACTGAAAGTATTGTTGTTTTCCCTGAAGGCATCAGTGTTTTACCTTGGATTTTATGTGGTGGAGAAGAAATTGGTATTGCTACTGCTGATAAAATGAAAGAATATCGTTCAGTTGTTTGGGCTCAACATGGCTTGTTCTGCACAGGAAAAACTCTTGATGAAGTATTTGGTTTAATTGAAACTATTGAAAAAGCAGCAGAAATATATTTAAAGGTTTGTGATAAGAAAATTGTCCAATCAATCACAAATGAACAATTAAAAATTCTTGCTGAAGCCTTTAAAATTTCTTATAGAAGAGGTATTATAGACTAAGAAAGCACTTTTTTAAGTGTGAGGATTAGTTTATGTACGATTATTTAATTGTAGGCTCAGGACTATATGGTTCAATATGTGCTCATGAGCTTACTAAAAAAGGAAAAAAAGTATTAGTTATTGAAAAAAGAAGCCATATTGGTGGAAACATTTATACTGAAAATATTGAAGGTATAAATGTTCATAAATATGGTGCACATATTTTTCATACTTCAAATAAAAAAGTATGGGAGTATATAAATCAATTTGCAGAATTTAATAATTACATTAATTCTCCTATTGCTATTTTTCATGATGAATTATATAATTTACCATTTAATATGAACACATTTTCTAAATTATGGGGAATTAAAACGCCTTTAGAAGCTCAAGAAAAAATAGAACAAGAAAGAAAAGCTTATTATAAAGAAAACCCTACTAATTTAGAAGAACAAGCAATCAATTTAGTTGGATTAACAATTTATGAAAAATTAATTAAAGGTTATACTGCTAAACAATGGGGTAGACCATGTAATGAATTACCTAGCTTCATTATTAAAAGATTACCTGTGAGATTTACATATGATAATAATTATTTTAATGATCGTTATCAAGGTATACCAATGGGTGGTTATACTCAAATAATTGAAAAAATGTTAAAAGGGATAGAAGTTAGACTTAACACTAATTTCTTAGATCATAAAGAAGAATTAATGCCTTTAGCAAAAAATATTATTTATACTGGCCCTATTGATGAGTTCTTTAATTACAAATATGGCGCACTAGAATATCGTTCAGTAAGATTTGAAGAAGAAATTTTAGATGAAGTAAATCATCAAGGAAATGCAGTCGTTAATTATACTGAATACGAAGTACCATATACAAGAATTATTGAACATAAACATTTTGAATTTGATGTTACTTCTAAGAAAACAGTTATATCAAAAGAATATTCTTCAACATGGAAATTAGGTGATGAACCTTATTATCCAGTAAATAATGATAAAAATAATGCTTTATATCAACAATATTTATTAGAAGCTAAGAAATTAAATAATGTTTATTTCGGTGGAAGATTAGGTCAATATAAATATTATGATATGGATAAAGTAATCTTAGAAGCTTTAAATTTTTTAAATATATAAATTGAGTATTTAAAAACTATGTTTTGTATTATTAGATACTACAAATCATAGTTTTTTTAATGTTTTGATTTTAATGCTTTATATCAAGAGCGTTTTTAGGACAGACTTTTGTACAATTACAACATAAAATACATTCAGTTCCATTTTTTCTTTTTCTAGAGTCATCTAACATATCTACATTCATTGGACAACTATTAATACATTTTTTACAATTAATACATTTGTTATGATCGCATTTTATTCTTAAATATGAAAAATAACTAACTGGTTTTAAAAAGATAGTTATTGGGCAAATATATTTACAAAAAGCTCGGTTATCTTTTAAAATAAACGCTAACGTTATACCTAAAACATAATAAATTATATTACCGATAATAAATGACCAAAACATTATATTTTCTAAATTGTCAACTTTAAAAATAAATAATGATGCTACAAATGTTAATGATGATAAAAACATTATATATCTAATCCAACCAAATTTTTTTCTATTTGATTTTGGTGTTTTATAAGGCAACAAATCTAAAATCATACCTGTCCAACAAGCATAACCACACCATCCTCTTCCAAAAAATAAAGGACCACCTATTTTAGCAACAAAATAATGAATTGTAGCAGCTTCAAACACTCCTAAAAATAAATAATACCAAAACCCTTCAATTTGCATGTTTTCTCTACATATAATTCCTAAATAAATAAGCATGTATAAACCTACTGCAAATTGTATAAAATTTCGTGCGTATTTAATTTTATGTTGCATTAAAAATAACCCTGTAGAGATGCATAAACCTATATAATTAAAATTCCATAAATAAAAAATATTTTTGGTTGATAAAAACAATGATAAGGCTACTATTTCAAATATCAACATTATTATAATAATAATTATATTTTTTTTAATCCATTTTAAC
>CAJKZK010000034.1 GCA_905204225.1 uncultured Bacillota bacterium | reverse complement strand
TATCAAACTATAAATTAATGTAACTATTTTTATTTTAATTTAATAAAAAACTTTAATTCTTTTTTTTATTTGATATTATTAAAATGAGAAATTAAAATTATAATTTTATTATTTTAGTAAAAAATAAATTTATAAAAAGAAGAGAGTTTGAAAATGGAAAAGACGAAAAAAAAGAATATTATTTTATACATAGTATATGGATTATTAACTGTTTTGATTTTAATAACTATATTATCAATGAATGATTTAGATGAAATTGGAAAAGCTTTAGTAGGAGTAGATATTAAAAATTTATTAATTGCAATATGCTTAACATTACTTTATTTAGCTTTATATCCTTTATCAATGTGTTTTTTAGTTAAATCAGAAAAAGTAGATATTAAATTTTTTGATGCTTATTCTATTGGAATGACTGAACATTTTTTTAATGGTATAACACCTTTTTCTACTGGTGGACAACCTTTTCAAATGTATGCTTTTTCTCAAAAGAAAGTTAAATTAGCAACTTCTACAAGTATATTAATGATGAATTATATTATTTTTATGATTGTTACTAATTCTTATGCGATTGGGTCTTTGTTTTATTATGATAAATTTGTTGGTGATAATGTAACAATGCAAATAATTGCTATTATTGGTTTTACAATGAATTTTTTAGTTTTATTTTTCTTGATTGCTTTAATGACTAGTAAAAAATTAAAAAATGCAATTATATGGATATTAATAAAATTGTCTCACATAAAATTTTTGCATAATTTTTTAGAAAACAAAATTCATCATGTAGAAGAATATATTGAACAAACTCAATCAGCTTTTAAATCTTTATGGAAACATAAATTGCTATTTTTTGTTTGTTTGATTACTAAAGCTATTACAATGGGTATATATTATGCAATTACATTTTTTATCATTAGAGCGTTACATGTAGATATTAATTTTGATCATTTGTTCTTAGTTATATTTGGTTCAGCTTTTGCAATTACAATGGTTGTATTTTTACCTACTCCTGGTAGCAGTGGAGGTATTGAATTTGCTTTTGCTGCAATTATTAGTGCATTATCTACTAATGCTTCTGGAGCCTTAAGTAATGCAGGTATGCTAATATGGCGATTAATGACTTATTATTTAACAATGCTTATTAGTTTAGGATTTTATATTGGTTTTGAAATCAAAGTTAAAATTGATAATAAAAAAATGGCAAAATTAGAAAATAAATTAGAGGAAGAAAAATGATTCCAATTATTTTTTGTGGCAATAGAAAAATATTTAAAGGTATTTATTTATGTTCAATAAGTATTGCTAGAAGAACAAAATCAGCTTTAGAAATTCATATTTTTACAATGAATTATCTTCAAACAGATGAAAACAATTTAATGATAAATAATGAACAAACTTTAAAACTTGAACAAGATATTAAATTATTTAATCAAAATAATAAAGTAATTCTTCACGATTTAAGTAAAGAATTTGCTAGAGATTTTTCTCATAGTGTTAATGTAAAAAATGAATATACCCCGTATGCTTTTTTAAGGTTATATGCTGATGAAGTTATTAATGAAGAAAAAGCTATTTATTTAGATGCAGATACAATGTGTAATAGAGATATTAATGAATTATATAATATTGATATTAATGATTATGAATATGCTGCATGTTTAGATTATATGGGAAGATTTTGGGTTGATAGAAAATATATTAATTCAGGAGTGATATTATTTAATTTAAAAAAAATAAGAAATACAAGATTATTAGCAAATTGTAGAAGACTATTAGTGGATCATAAATATAAAATGCCTGATCAAACAGCTTTATTTTTATTAGGAAAAGAAGTTCTTGTTTTACCAAGAAAATTCAATGAACAAAGAAATGTAAAAGAAGATACTGTTATAAAACATTTTAATAAAGGTGTTAAATATTTTCCTTTTATTTATGTTTATAATATTAAACAATGGGAAATTGAAAAAGTTCATAAAAAATTAAAAATTCATAGTTTTGATTTAGACTATGAATTTTATAAAAATAATTATATTGATTAATCAAGAGCCATTGATAAAGAAATAAATAAATTTTGTACATTAGCTTCTAAATTTGTATCAGCATTTGTTTTTCTAATGGTTAAGCAAGGATGATTAGGATCAACATCGGTTGCTATTTCAATTTCTTGAGAAAGCATATCTGTTGAGAATTTTGCATCATTATAAATTGTTTTAATTCCTTTTTTCGGATTTGTAAAATATATTTCGACTGATACAGTGCCTCCATCATATAAAGAATAACTTATTGATAAAGAGCTACCATATTTACCATATCCAACATTTTGTTTTAAATAATTATTAAAATATTCTTCATTACATGTAAATGAAACAAATCCATCACGTGATAAATCAGAATAATCTTCAAATCTTAATCCTACTTGAAGAGGTAAATCGCCATGGACTATTTCATATTTAATAACATTATATGCACTTTTTAAATTCATTATTTTTTCCTCCAAATTTTATATTTGAATGATAAATAATAAATTAAAACATATCAATAATTTAAAAAACACTTGGCACAATGTTGGCATTAAGAATTAATTTTATTTTCACTAAGACCAATTACATCATCAACAGGAGTAGAAAATGCAATTCCTTGACCAGGAGTTTGTAAACCTACTTTTTGATATAAAGCATGTAAAATATTTTCTTTTATTTCTTTTTTTACTAAAATCATAACAATTTCTTTTTCTGGTTCAATAGAAATATTATATACTTGTTCACTTTCTTTTGATGCAGTTCCTCTAGCGCTTATAACAGTTCCACCACCTGCACCACATTCTCTACTTGCTTCCATAACTGTTTCTGAAAAGCCGGCATTTACTATACAAAAAATCATTTCATAATTATTATCCATTTTATTTTTCTCCTTTTCTTTGAGGCTCAGTATTAGAAAGGAATTGATATACCATAACTCCAATTACACTTGATAAAGGAATTGTATATGCGATACCTTTTCCGTTTTTTGTTTTTTCAAATCTATCTTCTAATGTAGACAAACATTCTTTAATTTTATCTTCTCTAATAACGCTTATTATTACTGCTTTATGATTATCTCCTAAAGACAAAAATAAATTGCTAGGTGCAGTCCCTTTTCCATAAATTACATATTGCATATTTACATCAAATGTTTCAATTGTATCAACATAAAATTCTGCTTTAGATCTTTCAACAATAGTAAATAATAATTTTAATTTATTAGGTGAAGTAAGAGAAGATGATTTATTGATAATTTTTTTAATCTTAGTCATATTTCCTCCTAGAAGTTGATGATTTCTTCATCATCAGCATTTAATATCTTTCTCATCATTAAATTACGTTTTAATCTTTTTGTAATAACGGCTTTAAATCCTAATAATTGAATAGAAATTAAAGGTGTCATGGCAACCATTGCAACTACTCCAAAAGCATCTGTTAAGACTTTACTATCTGATTGTAAAACTACACAAGCTCCAATTGCAAAAGGTAAAATAAATGAAGAAGTTAATGGCCCAGATGCAACACCGCCTGAATCAAATGCTATAGCAGTATAAATCTTAGGTACAAAGAAAGATAAACCTAAAGAAATAAAATATCCAGGAATTAAATAATAAAGAATAGAAAAATCATAAATAATTCGAATCATTGATAATAATATTGATGTTCCAACACCTAAACATAAAGCAATTAACATAGCTCTTTTAGAAACGCCACCATTAGTAATTTCTTCAACTTGCTTAGTTAAAACATGGATAGCAGGTTCAGCTAAAACAACAACACAACCTAAAACAAATCCGAAAACAGTAATTAATAAAGGATGAGTAGAAGCTATTTGTGTTCCCATTTTATAACCTACTGGCATAAAACCTACATTTACTGCAGTTAAGAAAATAACTAAACCAATAAATGTATAAAGAATACCAACACCAATTTGTATTAATTTTTTCTTTGGTAATTTTAAATAAATTGATTGAATAATAAAGAAGAATATAACAATTAAACCTAATGCTATAGCAACATCTTTAGAAACAATTAAACTTTCATGGAAGAAATCAAATAAGAAATTTTCTCCAATTTTATAATCTGGTGTTACATAATTAATTCCACCTTTAGTAAATAATGATAATATTAATATAGCAAGAATTGGGCCAATAGAACATAATGCTACTAAACCAAAGCTATTCTCACTAGAATTTTTACCACCTAAAGTCATTGCAATACCAACACCTAATGCCATAATAAATGGTACAGTTATTGGACCAGTTGTCACGCCTCCTGAATCAAAGCCAAGCGCTAATAATTCACCTTTTCCTGTTAAAAACAACATAGCAGTTATTGCAAATAAAAACATATAGAAGAACATTATTAAGCTTGCTAAATCTTTTTTAAATAAAATTTTCATTACTGCAATAACAAGAAATGTTCCGACTCCAATACCTACTACAACAATTAAAACAAATGGTGTAATAATTTCTTTGACTTGATTAGCTAGAACTGTTAAATCAGGTTCAGCTATTGTTATTAAAACTCCTAAAACAAAACATACTATTAATATTAAGGGAATTTTTTTTGTTTTCATTAAAGATGAACCTACTTGTTCACCCATTGGTTGCATTGCTAAATCTGCTCCTAAATTAAATAATCCAATTCCTAAGATTAACAAAAGTGAACATACTAAAAATATTGTTACTTCATGTAAGGTTAGATTAATTAAAGGAGTAAAATTTAATATTGTTACAATTAATGTAACAGGTAAAATTGAAATTAGTGCTTCTTTTATTTTACTAATTAAATGATTTTTCATGTTACCTCCTTTTTTGATATTAATTAATGTAATTTAAGTTTAACAAAAAAATATCTAATATAATATTATTTTATAAAAATAAATATAAAAAAAAGCACATATAATGTGCTTTAGTGTTTTAAGATTAGTTGAATTTAAATTTTGCAAAATAAGAATAAGGTCTTTCTTTTGAAAATGTAATCTTATCATAATCATTAGTTGGTATAGCAGTTTCAAAAGTAATACCAAAATTTTCATCATCGACAACTCCAGCAAGATTTTCTGTTTTATCAGGACGATTATATCCATATACAACAATAGCAGGATAATCAGTATATAATGTCATTTTTCTTTTTGATGTAGGATCGTATAAAATAGCAGAAGGAACTTTTTTATTTATACCGTCTAATAAGAAGATGTGATCCATACCATGACTACCATGATTCATTAAATTAGGATTTCTTAAATTGTTACCTAATTTAGTTAATTCTTTGTAATTTAAATATGTAGGGACATCTATAAAATCTTGAATAATTAATCCATCATCTAATTTAGATACTTTTGAGCTTCTTAAATATAATTCTTGATTATAGATTGGTTCAATTCCACCATTCAAATTTAAATAGACATGGGTAGTTAAATTCATTAAAGTAGCTTGATCACATTTACCATTAAATTTAATGTTTAATTCTTTTTTGTTTTCATAAATTGTATATACAATCTTTATTTTAGCGTTTCCAGGGAAACCACCATCACCATCTTTTGAATCTAAAGTAAAGATAACATCTACTTTATTTTTATTAGATTTAATTTCAAAATCATAAAATCTTAATCCATAATTTGATGAGCCACTATGTAAACAATTATTTCCATCATTTTTTTCTAATTGGTAAACTTTATTATTTACTACTGCTACTGCATCTTTTAATCTACCTGCTACTCGACCAACTAATTTACCAAAATTTGATCCTGAATGTAAATATTCATTAAAATCTTTTGGACAAATTGTTGCATATCCAATATTTCCTTTTCTATCTGGATAACTAATATAATAAATAGCTGCACCAAAATCAGTTAAGCTAACTTCAAATCCAATATTATTTTTAATTGTAATAAGATTTACTTCTTCTTGAATAGCTTGTTTTTTTTCAACTTTAATAATCATTTATTTTCCTCCACTATATTTATTAACAGTTTCTTCAAAAGTTTCTAATTTAACTAATTCTTGCTTTGATGAAGAATATTCTTTTAAAACATTTTTTAAAACTTCATCACTATGTAATGTTGTTTGTACTACATCATATTCATGAGCTTCTTTTTCTAATCTTAGAATATCATTTTCTAAAACTCTTATATCTTCAAAATATCTTACTCTCATCATTGGATCGGCTTCATTTAAAGCTGATTTAGTGATTTCATCTTGCTTTTTTCTTAAACGAGTAATTTCTCCATAAGCAAGTTCTCTTAATTTGATTACTTTCCAAAGATTATTTTCAAATTCATAATAATTTTTAACTAAAAATGGTGATTTATTAATTGTACGATCTTTTTGTAAAGAAATTACTCGATCAAAAGATAATTTAACTCCATATTCAGTTCCTTTCCTTAATAATTCTTGAGAATCAAATAAAGCGGATTTCATAATATTAGTTAATTTCATTAAATCATTAATATCACTTGGTGTTAAATTTTGAAATAAAACAGATTTATAATCTAAATTTAAATCGAGATTATCAATGACATCTAATACCATTCTATTTTTATTTATTTTTGCTTCTTTTTTTATTTCTTTTAATAAATCAAACAATTCATTGTTAGCTTTTTTTAAATCGTTGATTGTATATTCACTATCTTTTTTCTTATTAAGCATGTTTTAAACTCCTATTAATCATATATTATCACAAATAAATATAAGTTTGTAGATAAGAAATTTCATAAATTTAAAATAATAGTTGAATAGTTATTCATATATTCATATAATAGAAATATGAATGAATGTTCGTATATTAATATAAAGGAGTTTAACAATGAAATTAGATAATGATAAAGAATATTGCGAACACGAAAATCTAATTGAAAATTATAAAAAACATTTATTACCAGAAAAAACATTATTTGATATATGTAATTTATTAAAAATTTTAGGTGAACCTTCAAGAATAAAAATTGTTCTTGCTTTAGCAGAAGGTGAAATGTGTGTTTATCATATTGTTAAAGCAGTTGGCAGTAATCAAAGTGCTGTTTCACATCAATTAAGAATTTTAAGAGAAAACAAAGTTATTAAAGCTAGAAGAGATGGACAGAATATTATTTATTCACTTGATGATGAACATATTATGCAAATTGTTAATTTAGTAAAAATTCATGTTCAGGAGGAAGAAGAAAATGGAAAGTAAAATAAAAATCAAAGGCTTAGATTGCGCTAATTGTGCTTTAGAATTAGAAGAAGAAATATCTAAAATTAATGGAGTAAAAGAAGCAAATGTTAGCTTTGTTAATCAATTAGTGAGTGTTAGTTATGATAGTAAAGAAACACTACAAAAAATAAAAAATGTATGTAATAATTTTGAAGAAGTAAAAGTAATTGAAGATGAAGAAAAATTTTCTTTTAAAATAGAAGGATTAGATTGTGCTAATTGTGCTTTAGAATTAGAAGAAGAAATATCTAAAATAGATGGAGTAAAAGAAGCAAATGTTGATTTTGTTAATCAAAAAGTTAAAGTAACATGTACTAAAGAGCAATTATTAAAAGTTAAAAATGTATGCAATAATTTTGAAGAAGTAAAGGTAATTGATAATGAAGAAACATTTACTTTTAAAATAGAAGGATTAGATTGTGCTAATTGTGCTTTAGAATTAGAAGAAGAAATATCTAAAATTGATGGAGTAAAAGAAGTAAATGTTGATTTTGTTAATCAAAAAGTTAAAGTAACATGTACTAAAAAACAATTGTTAAAAGTCAAAGATGTATGCAATAATTTTGAAGAAGTAAAAGTAATTGAAGAAAATAAAACAAAAAAAGCATCTAAATTAACACCAGAAAATATACAAAATTTAATTCTTATTATTATTTCAACAGTTATTTTTGTTGGTGCAGTTATTTTTGATAAAATATTAACTAATGATAATAATAAAAATATATTTACTTGGATTAGTTTAGTTTTATATTTAATATCATATTTTGTTGTAGGATATCCAATTTTATTAAAAACAATAAAAAATGTTTCAAAAGGTAAGATATTTGATGAAAATTTCTTAATGACAATAGCTTCTATTGGTGCAATGGCTATTAATGAAAGAATTGAAGGTGTAGCAGTAATGCTTTTATATCAAATTGGAGAATTATTACAATCTATTGCAGTTAATTCTTCAAGAAGTGAAATTGTTTCTATGATGAATTTAAAAAGTGAAACAGCAACTTTAATTAAAGATGATAAACAAATAATTGTAGATCCAAGTCAATTAAAAATTGATGATATTATTTTAATTAAAAATGGTGAAAAAGTACCTGTTGATGCTGTAATTGTTGAAGGAAGTACTTCTTTTGATACTAAATCATTGACTGGTGAAGCTTTACCAAAAGAATGCCATGAAAATGAAGAAATCTTATCTGGTTATATTAATGTAGGATCAGTTATTAAAGCAAGAGTTAATAGAACATATGAAAATTCAACTGTTAGTAAAATTCTTGACTTAGTAGAAAATTCTACATCTAAAAAAGCTAATCCAGAAAAATTTATCACAAGATTTAGTAGAATTTATACTCCTGTAGTATGTATTCTTGCTTTAATTATAGCATTTATTGTTCCTATGTTTATTGCTTTGTTTAATGGCGATTGGAGTTGGAATAATAATTTCAGTGGTTGGTTTTATAAATCATTAACTCTTCTTGTAATTTCTTGCCCATGTGCTTTAATTATTTCTATTCCTTTATCTTATTTTAATGGCTTAGGAGCTTGTGCTAATAAAGGTGCTTTAGTAAAAGGGGCTACATATTTAGATACATTAAGTAAAGTTAATATTGCTTGTTATGATAAAACTGGTACTTTGACTGAAGGTACTTTTAAAATAAAAAAAGTATATGGTGAAGATAAAGTTTTAAAGATAGCTTCAAGTGTAGAAAAAGGATCAAATCATCCAATTGCTAGAGCGTTTGATGAAATTGAAAGTGATATAAAATTTGATTCTATTGAAGAAATTGCTGGTTTTGGTTTAATTGGTAAAATTGGTGAAAATAAATATATTGTTGGGAATTATAAATTATTAGATAAAGAAGAAGTAAAATATAAAAAAGTAGATTCAATATCTACAATTATTTATGTTGCGGAGAATCATAAATTATTAGGTTATATTGAAATCGATGATGTAGTTAAAAAAGAAGTTAAAAATTCTTTACAAAGAATGAAATCTTTAGGTGTAAACAAACAAATTATGCTTACTGGAGATAATAAAAAAAGAGCAGAATATGTTGCTAATGAATTATCTCTAGATGGTGTATATAGTGAATTGCTTCCAGATCAAAAGCTTGAAAAAGCTGAAGAATTAAAAAAACAAGGTACATTATTATATGTTGGTGATGGTATTAATGATGCTCCAGTTATGGTTTTATCTGATGTAGCTTTCTCTATGGGTAAATTAGGCTCTGATGCAGCAATCGAAGCTAGTGATGTTGTTTTAGTTACAGATAATTTTGATGAAATACCAGACACAATTAAAATTGCGAAGAAAACCAAAAAAATTGTCATTGAAAATATTGTTTTCTCTATTTTAATGAAAGTTTTATTTATGATTTTAGGATTAGTTGGCTTACCTCTTATTGTGGCAGTTTTTGCAGATGTTGGTGTTATGTTAATATGTGTTATTAATTCTATTAGAGTAAGACTTAATGGTAAAAAATGATGAATATTGGAATAGATTTAGCAAAAATATCTCGCTTTGAAAATAAAAGTGATCATTTTATAAAAAAAATTTTAACAAAAAAAGAATTGTTAGTTTATAACAATTTATTAGATGAAAAGAAAGCTCAATATTTAGCTTCAAGATGGGCTAGTAAAGAAGCTATCTACAAAGCTAATAAAGATGAACATTATTTATCTTATTCTATCTTAAATAAAGACAATGGTGAACCTTATGTAGATGATCATGAAGAAATAAAAATATCAATTTCTCATGATGGAGAATATGTTATAGCGAGTATATTAATTATATAAAATAATTTAACTCTATAAGTAGAAATTACTTATGGAGTTTTTTAATAATAAAAAAAGAAGTTTAAAAATATAAACTTCTTATAAATAATAAATTATCTTAAATCTAAAATTTGATTTTTAATTGGTTCAATTACTTTTAGATTAATTGGATAAAGAACAATTTCTTCTTCATCATAATCTTTATTATATTCAATCTCAATTTTAGCAGTAATATTGACCCATGAATCATCTTTTAAATCCATACCAAGAGAATCTTTTACTAAAAAACCATATAATTGAATATCATTAGCGCAGCAAGTTAATACTTTTCTTCCTGCAATAAATTCATTTTTCTTTAATTTATTTGATTTAACTACCCAAGCATTAAAAGTAACTATTTTATCTTTATATGATTCTCTATGGTCAAAAGTATCAATATAGAAAATACCAAATTCATCATCGGTTAAAGTAAATGAATCTTTATTTAAATCATAAGGTAAAGGTGTATCAAATGCTTCTTGAGTGGATATGCAATCTTCGTTAATTAAACAAAATAAACATTGTGAATTAGCTATTTTTAAAGGTGTTTGAAATTGTTGAAGTGTTTCTCTTGAAGAAAGTTTTGTAAACGCAACAACATCTGACATCTTGATTGCATCAATGAATTTTTGCCTCATATTTGAAAAATAAATAGGGAATGTAGTACCATCAATTATAGTTATGATTTGAGTTACTTCAAAAAAATCAGGGAAAACCATTTTATCTAAATCCCACATCATATTCATTTCCATAACAATTCTGAGTGTATTATGCTTTGAATAAATTTTGGTTAATTCTTCAGGATTTATTTGATTTTCTTTTAAATATTCAACTTCAACATTATATTTATCAAGTTCTTCTTGATTATATTCAACTTCACCTTCTTCACAAACAAAAAGTAAAGTTTTTCCTCTTTTATAAAATTCGTCACGACGAAATGTTGATAAAATAAATTGAGTTTTACCAGCTTCAATAAAGCCATCAATTAAAAATACAGGAACTTTTTTCATAATTAAATATTTTTAAACATTGAAGAAATTTTTTCTTTATTGATTTTTGAACCAATAACAACAATTCTACCAGTATAATCAGGTTCACCTAATCTAATTTCAATTTCACCTGAAACATAATCAAAATAATACCATTTTTCATTATCTTTAGCTTTTAATATACCTTTACAACGTACAATTAAACCTAAAGATTCATCATTTAAACTATCTAAGAAATTAGATAATTCTTCTTTTGATACTGATTTAGCAGTTTCTATGCCCCATGAAGTAAATACTTCATCTGCATCATGATGATGGTGATGGTGACCTTCTTCATCATGGTGATGGCAACAACAATCATGTTCATCTTCATCATGGTCGTGGTGATGGCAGCAGCAATCGTCATCATCAAGTTCTTCATCGTGGTGACAGCATTCATCTTCATCATGGTGGTGACAACAATCATGTTCATCTTCATCATGGTGATGACAGCAACATTCGTGCTCATCATGGTCATGGTTATGATGATGCTCATGTTCAGCTTGCTTTATAATTTCTTCAGTGCCTCTATGTGATTCAAGAGTTTTTAATAATGTGTCGCTTGATAACAAAGATATATTAGTTGTAATAATATTTGCATGTTCATTATGTTCTTTGATGATATTAATTAATTCATCAATTTGCTCTTCTGATAAATTTTCAGTTTTAGAAATAATAACTGTATTAGCAGCTTCAATTTGATTTAAAAAGAATTCTCCGAAATTTTTTAAATACATTTTAGCTTTTTTTCCATCAACAACAGTGGCTAAAATGTTTAAACTTAAATCATCTAATTTTACTTTTTCTACAGCATTAATAATATCTGATAATTTTCCAACACCTGATGGCTCAATAATAATTCTATCTGGATGAAATTGATTAACTAAATCTTTAATTGCTGTTTCGAAATCACCTACTAGAGAACAACAAATACAACCAGCGTTAATTTCTTTGATTTTTACACCCGAATCTTTTAAAAATCCACTATCGATGCTTATATCACCAAATTCATTTTCAATAAGTACTACTTTTTCACCATTAAATCCATTTTGAAATAATTTTTTTATTAATGTAGTTTTACCAGCTCCTAAAAAGCCAGATATAATATCTATTTTAATCATTTTAATTAATCTCCTTTTTATGCATGATTATTTTATCACTTTTTTTTAATATGATAATAAAAAAGTCAAAATTTTTATATTATTGCTTTTCAGTTATTATATCTATTTAAAAAAACGTATAATATTGTTATAATAATTTTTGAAATAAGAGGTAAAAAAATGAATGAATTTATTGAAAAATTAAATAATTATTTTACAACCGATGGAGTTACATTAGCCAAAAGTGTCACTTTAATTTTGCTAGGGTATATGGCAATTAAATTAGTTATTAAATTACTTAAAATTTCTGTTAGCAAAACTAAATTAAGTGAAAAAACATTAGCAAATTTTCTTATTTCGTTATTAAATATTGTTTTAATGGTAGTACTTGTGGTTTATGTTTTAACTTTATTTGGTGTTTCACCTGATTCTGTTGTAACCATAGCTTCAGTCTTTTCTTTAGGTGTTTCTTTAGCGTTACAAGGTACAATATCTTCTTTAGCGAATGGCGTTATTATTATAGTAGCAAAACCATTTGTTGAGGGTGATTATATTTGGGTTAATGGTGTTGAAGGAACTGTATCATCCATTTCTATGTTTAGTATTAATTTAATTACGCCACTTGGCCAAGCGATTAACGTTCCTAATTCTGCTGCTACTGCTTCTAATATTATTAACTATTCTAGATTACCTACTAGAAGAATTGATATCGTTGTTCCTGTTGGATATGATACAGAAATTGAACATGTAAAAAATACAATTTTATTAGTAGCTAAAGCTCATAAATCAATTTTAAAAAATCCTACTCCTAGCTGTAGATTAACTAAATATGGAGATTCGAATTTAGAATTTACTTTAAAAGCATGGTGTCCAACGGATGTTTATTGGGATACATTATTTGATTTGAATGAACAAATATTAATTGCACTCGAAAAAGAAAACATATCCATTGATTATGATCAATTTGATATACATATTAAAGACTTTCCAAAACCAAAAAGAGCAAAAATTGAAAAAGGAGATAAATAATTATGTTTATAATATTATCAAGTGTAGAAAATACTACTCAAACACCAACATATTCTCTTCAAGAAATTATATTTTGGTATAGTGCTTTAATTGTTACACTAATTATTACAATATTTATATTAACTCATCGTAAAACTAATAGAAAAAAAATAGAAATTATTTCTAACAAATTATCTTTAGAAGCTAAAAAATATGAGTCATTAATTAATGATAAAGAAATGAATAGAAATAAATTTAAAGATATTGGTAACAAAACAATTATTATTCTTTCTGGATTTGAAACAACATTTATCGATTTAAAAGATAAAACAAAATTAGGTGATTTTGATAACCTTATTAAAGAAAAAAATAATTTAATAGATTATATAAGAAAATTGGATAATAAAAAGGAAATAAATATAGATAAAGAATCACAAAATATAAAAAATAAATTGCTTGATTTTAAATCAAATATTGAACAAGTAAAATCTTACCTTAAATAGCTTTGAATACTTATAGTGTTTTAATTAATACAACTATAAGTATTTTTTATATAAAATTGTAAAAAAAATAAATTAAGTTGTTTTTTTATAGATTTTCTTCTTATAATAATTATATCGAAGTTAATAGGTGATTTGATGTTTAAAACAAAAGAATTTAAAAAAGTAATTATTATTAGTAGCATTATTTATATAGTTATTATTTTACTTTCATTAATAGGTTTATTATTTAATGAATATTCTATTATAATATGTGTTTCATTATGTTCAATTGTTAGTTTTTTAAATATATTTTTACTCTTAAAGAGTAGTAATGTTAATCCTAATGAAGGAGCAGTAAAGTTTGTTTTATTTACTTTTATTAGATACCTATTAATGGTATTAGGATTATTTATATCTGGATTGATTGTTTATTTAACAATGGGTGAAGAAATAAATAAAACTCGTTATTTAATTGTTGCTGCAGGTGCAATTCCATATTTAATTACACCATTAATTATAAGTTTTTTAGGTAAAGAAAATGTCACAAGATAAGATTGATAGAATTTTAGGATTTAGTTGGGATTATTTTTCTGGAGAAGTAATTATGTCATTAATAGTAATGCTAATTATTTGCCTTTTTTCATTTGTTATTTATTTTAAGTTTAAAAAAGCAGATCCTACCAAACCAGATAAAGGATTTATTTTAATTATAGAATCATTAATTGAAAAATTAGAAAATTTTACAGTTGAATTAATGGGAGAAAGAAGAAGAAGCTTTGCTGGATATGCAATGGGATTAGCACTATATATTTTATTATGTTTCTTTGTGTCATTGATTGGATTACCTGGACCATTATCTTATTTAGGAAACACATTATCTATTGCATTATGCACATTTACTTTGATTCATTTTACTGCAATGCAAAACAACAAATGGAAATATTTTAAAAGATATATTGAACCAATACCAATTTTATTACCTATAAATTTATTGTCAATGTGGGCACCATTATTATCTTTATCTTTACGTTTGTTTGGTAATGCATTAGCAGGTTTTACATTGATGAGTATTATATATTATGCTTTAGGCAATTTATCTACTTTAATTTTTGGAATGTTTATTCCATCAGGTTGGGCTAGTATAATTTTGCCACCATTTATTACGCCGGTTTTACATTTATATTTTGATGTTTTTTCAGGGGTTATCCAAACCTTAATTTTTGTTATGTTAACAATGATTTTTATCGCACAAGAAGATCCTGAAGAAGAAATTGAAAATGTAAAATTAAAATAAAATTAGGAGGTGAGAATATGAAATATATTGGAGCAGCAATAGCAGTATTAACAGGTCTTGGATCAGGTATTGGTGAAGGCTTTATTTGTGGTAAAGCAATGGAAGGTATGGCAAGAAATCCTGAAATGTATTCTAAATTACGTACAGGAATGATTCTTGGTTGTGCTTTAACTGAAACAACAGGTATTTATGGCTTGCTTATTGCAATTCTATGTTTATTCGTAGGATAGAAAGGATTTATTTATGCTTATTATAACATTAAGCGATGGATTATCCTTACCTACTGGTGATGATTTTGTTAGTAAAGTTTTCCCTAATATTTGGGCTTTTTTAGTTCAATTATTGGCATTTATTATTATGTCAATTATTGTTATTAAACTTGCTTATAAACCTGTAAAAAAATTTCTT
>CAJKZK010000033.1 GCA_905204225.1 uncultured Bacillota bacterium | reverse complement strand
TGATTTTATAAATAAAAATAAATTTAAAATTAAATAATAAAACTATATGTTTTTGTTATATTTTTAAATTTATAGTTAATAATTATATGTTTAATTTTTCTAATATCAATATTTTATATTTAAAAATTATGTTTTTCTTATTATATTTTTAAAGAATATAAATAAATTATTTTTAATACAAACAAAATTATACATTTTTCTAATGTATTTTTACAAAATAAAAATCCTATCTAAATAAAGATTTAAATAGGATTTACTTTATTAACAGTCTTAATACCTTTAATTATTTTTCAATTCATAATTCCTCTAATAAATAAAAAAACAATTGGAAATTACATAACTAAAACTACTATATGTAACTCTAAAAACAATCAAATTACATCTAATATAAAAATTTCAATTAGATTTTTATTAATATTAATATTGAACATAATTATTCCTTATGTAATCTTAAATTCATTATCATTTATTACAATTCCATTAATAGAACTAATGTTTATAATAATCACTAAAAATAAACAAACACTAATTAACTTAATATCATCCACTAAAGTAATAGAAGACAAATATATTAATTTAATAGAAGAATAATTCATAATAACCTCATAATTAATTAGAGGTAAAAACAATGAATTATATAAATCAATTAATAACACAACTAAAAATAACTAAAAACTTACAAGAACAAACATTAAAAGCATATTCTAGTGATATCACTAATTTTTTAAATTACATCAATAAAGATAAAATTGAACAAATTGATATATTAAATTATATCAATTATTTATTTGATGAAAAAAAACTAAAAGATCGATCAATTAAAAGAAAAATAATCTCATTAAAAATATATTTTAATTTCTTAGAAGATAATTCAATAATAAAAACTAACCCTTTTAATAAACTAAAATTCAAATTCAAACAAGAAAAAAAATTACCTAAAACATTACAAAAAAATGAAGTAAAAAAATTATTAGAAACAACTTATAATGAACTAAATTCATCAAAAACAACATATAAAAAATTTGAAACAATAAGAAACATATCTTTATTAGAAATATTAATATCTACAGGCATAAGAATTCAAGAAGCATCACTAATAACTCTAAACGATATCTCATTACAAGAAAAAACAATTATAATCCATGGAAAAGGAAGAAAAGAAAGACAACTATTTATACTAAACAAATACGTATTATCATCATTAAAAAATTGGTTAACAATAAGAAAAACATCATCACCAAAATGCAATAATATCTTTATCAACAAATATGGAAATCCATTATCAATTCATAGCATAGAAAATATCTTTAGAAAATACAAAACATTATCAAACATTAATATAAAAGCCACTCCTCATTACTTAAGACATACATTTGCAACAAACTTATTAACCAATGGAGCAGACCTTCGTTCAGTACAAGAAATATTAGGTCACTCCTCTATATCCACAACCCAAATATACTTAGAAATATCATCTAATAGAAAAAAACAAGTTCTTCAAAAATACAATTATAGAAACAATTTATAACCTTCTTAACCATAAAAAATACTAAATTATTGTAAGTTAAAACTATAAAGGAAGATAAGAAAATGAAAAAAACAAAAATCTTATTGGTTGGTTCACTATTACTTGGAACAATTATATTTTCTCAAGGATTAAGTGAAGCAAAAAAAGTAAGCGCTGAAGAATTTGACTATTCACTTAATGAAATAACATATGATTTTTCATCCAGTAATGGATTAATTACTGATTTTTCGAAGTGGGGAAATGGCTATAGTAAGCATGAAGTCAATGTTCAAGAATCAAATGTTTTTCCAAAATCAAAAATCACATTTGAAAATGCTAGCAAACAAGGAGGAACCATAACAAATTATCCTGTTACAAAAGGAAATTATGTTGAATTTAATTTGCTAAATAATAATTATTATATTGAAAAAGCAACATTTACTTGCAAGCAATGGTCAAGAAAAAATCAAACAATTACATTAAATGTTTCTAATGACAATGTAAATTATATAAAAACAAATTCAACAAGTTCAAACTTCAAATTATCGAGTGATTCATTTACAAGTGAAAATAATTATGTTGGTTTAAAATATACTTTTTCATCAACAAGTAATCAAGTTGGTATTCAATCACTATCAATTAAACTTAGTAAAAAAGTAATTGATGAAAGTAAATGCTATATAAATTTTGAAGGTGCCTCTATTCCTTCACAAGTAATTGATAAAGGCTCTTTAATTAAAAAGCCTACAGATCCAACAAAAGATGGATATATATTCGATGGTTGGTATTTTGAAGATACAGAATGGGATTTTAATACTCCAGTAACATCATCTAAAATGACTTTGATTGCTCATTGGAAAGAAAAAGTTACTAGCATATCTGATGTTATCTCTAAAGCAAGTGGAACATTTATCATTGAAGGAGAAGTTGTTGGAAAACAAAACGATAGTTCATGCTCTGTTCAAGATTCAACGGGCGCAATTCTTGTTTATGATACAGCAGAATGTAAAAAGCTACAAACAGGAGACACAGTTAAATTAAAAGGAACTTATGATACAAACAATAATAATCCAAGATTAACTTCTATCTCCATTATTTCAAGTACTAGTGATGGTGAAGTAAATACTCAACCAATTACAAACGCTAATGATGTGAATAAAGAAAACACATGCAAATATGTATCATTAAAAAATTTAAAAGTTAAAACAACATGGGATTCAAATAAAACAGCAAAAGTATATGATTATAATTTTGCTTTATGGTATACTTCAAAAGAATTCAGCAAGAATGTTGATTTAGTAACTGTTGATAATTATATTAATGTTGAAGGATATATCCAAATGTATAATGATACACTTGAAATATTAGTTACAAATATCACACAAGCAAGTACTTACACAATTACATATAACACTTTAGGTGGAACATTAGTAGCATCTCAAACTATTGGAGAAGGTGAGAAATTCACTAGACCAGAAAATCCAACTAAAGATGCAGATTCATTATATACATATACATTTGATAATTGGTATACAGAAGCAAATGGTAAAGGTGAAATATATAATTTTGATAACGAACCAAAAGATATAACATTATATGCAAATTGGATTGTTACTGCAAAGCCTGTTAATGAAACATTTAAAGATGTTGAATTAAAATCTAATTTAAAATTTGGTTATACTAAATCAACCAAAATAGTAGAAAATGATAATAAATTAGAACAATTTAATTTTGCAAATATGGGATTAACCGGAAAAGATGAAATTGCAAGTTTTAAAGGCAAAAATTTCAACGTAATTTTTGATAAAAACACGGGTACTAATCCACCAAAATATTATGATAATGCTATAAGATCCTATGTTAATAATACTATTACAATTAAGGGAACAAATAAATATAATATTAATTCATTAAATTTACAACTTGAAACAAAATCATATGATGTATTTGTAAGTTGTGGCGAAATAGTAACAAAAGCTAGTGATAATTTAAAAATTACTAATATTAATGCGAATGAAATAACAATAAGAGTTACTGATGGTCAATTGAGAATTGAAAACTTAATTATTAATAGTGATGGTAGCATAGATGATATGATTGAAGTACCTACTTATTCTAATTTTAATTCATTACAACTTCAATATCAGTATACTTTTGATGTATCAAATGCTAAAGATGTTGAAGAAGTAGGTATATATGTTACTGACGACACAACATTTGATTTTGCTACAACAGGTGAATATGATGATCAATGTACATTTAATTCAATGCTTAAAGATAATACACATGGTCATACTTTTGTAAACAAAGATAAATTAGCAACATATACGGTCGGTATTAATATTCCAGAAATTAATTTAAACACAACTGGTACAACATTTAAAGCTTGTGCTTATGTAAAAACAAATGGCAAATATTATTTTGCTGGAAATGTTAAGACTTTGACTATTGAAAGTATGTTAGAAGCATATATGAATATGACTGATTTAGATCAAGAAGCTAAAAATGTTGTTAATGCATTTTATAATTATCTATTAGAATTAACTTCTAAATAAACTTGGAGGAAATAACAAATGAATAAAAAGAATTATATAAAACCATTAGCTGAATTAGATAATATTACAATGGATGATGTTATTTGTTCTTCAGGAACAGATGAAACATTTGGTAATGGCTGGGTTCCAAATGATGAAACAACTTGGACATTTTAATTAAATAATAAAATTACATTACATGTAAAAAAGAGATTGTAATAGGTTATTACCTAGAGCAATCTCTTTTTGTTTAATAATATAATGATATATTTTTAATAATTATATTTGCTTTGCTTTCAATATAAATGTGTTGAGCTTTTAAATAATCAGCAAATTCATAATAATATATATTTTTATCATTAGAAAATTTATATTCTGCTTTTACACCGTATTTATTAATAACTCCAATTGAAACATTATTATTATCAATTTCATTTAATACATTTATTTCAATTTTATTAATAATTTTTGATATTGAAAATGATAAACAGCTTATATTATTATCTTTTGATAATTCTATATTATTTTCATTAGCAGTCATATTATTAGTGTTATCATTATCTAATTTAAAATTAATATCATTACTACATATAAACCAATTATTAATATCATTATCTTTAGTATTAAAAGTAATAATTGTTTTATTATCTTCTATTGAAGTAGTGCTTAAAATACTAGATATTGATGAATTGGAATTACTGTTATTATTTGATATATTATTACTTTGTGAACTATTTGTATTAGTACAACCAAACAAAGAAATAAATATTAAAGATAATAAAATTAATTTCTTTTTCATTTAAATAACATTATTTGCCAAAGAAAATATTAAAATCTTCAACATCTGATTTTCCACTTGTAATGCCTGATGATAAAACAACATCAGTAACGACTACATTATCTTCTTCAAAAATAGGACTTATATATTCTTTTTTCATAGATTTAATACTCCTTTAATTATTTAGATTCAGTTCCATTAGCTAAATTAATAGTTATAGCTTCTGTTTGATAATTTACATCATTTATTGTTGCAAATGCATAATAAGTAATAGTTCCTGTGAAATCATCAGGTATATTATTTAATATTAAACTATAATTTAAAAATCCATCTTTAACATAAATTTCATCGGATTCTTTGTCAAATGCTTTATCGCTATCATCAATTATATGATATAACTTTGAAAGTTCTGTATTATATTCTTTAGTAGTTGTATTATTTAATGTGAAATTAAATCCTACTTTTTGTAAATCAACAAATTTAGTTTCGTTAACACTACCAATGAATCTTATAGCGTTAGAAATATTATCATTCATTAAAAGCTTTGTACATAAATAATTAGTTGTTAAGATTGTTTGATCTACTTCATACTCAGCTACTACTTTTTCCATATATGTAGCTAAGACTTGGAATTCATTACCAAAAATTGAAATAACACCTTTTAAGTTTATTTTGTCTCCAGCTTTTAAAACATCATTATTTTTTATTTCAAAATAATTTGTATTAGCTCTAATAACAAAATTTTTATCAGTTTTAATGCTTGTTGCAGTTTTAAAATCAGCTTTTAAAGTAATATTTTTTAATTCTACATATTTACACACATTACTTTGTGTGACTTCATTTAATTCAGTAATTGGTGTGACATTTATTTCATTAGTATTTTTTTCTATTGCAAAGCAATCTGATAACTCAGGACAATTTTTGTACATTATTTTAGTTCCTGTTATTGAAATTGTATCACCTTCATTAATTTCGTAACTTGTAAGTGAAGCGTAAACTAAAATCGCACCTGTTTTATCTTGAACATAATAATTTTGTGTACCAGTTCTTGCTACAATTTTACCTGTAATTCTATATACTTCATCATCTACTGTTGCATCTGCAATATTTGTTACATCTATGTTTTTCCAATGAGCTTTTAATGTCATATTAGATTTTATTGGATCATTAAAATTCCATTTTGCATCATTGTTATACCATCCATCAAATATATAGCCTTTTTTTGTTGGAGAAACTGGTTCTTCTACTTTTGTTTGTCCATCATTAGAAACATCTATTGAATTTATGGTTGTACCACCATCAGAATCAAATGTTACAGAATATTTGCTTTCATCTACTGAAATATTATAAAAACCAACTTTAGATATTTGAATAAAACCATTCTTTTTTCCTTTTTTACAATCAAAAGTAAATTTATAATACGAAGCTGATGCATCATTTATTGTAAATTTATGTTCTTTAGCAGTAAGATCACTCAAATTATAAGTACTAGTTATTGTTGTAAAATTGGCATCACTTGATTTTTCTAATTTAATAGAATTAATATAATCAGTATTAATTGCATCAATAGTTAATGATATAACACTAACATTTTCAATGGCATTTGTTGTTTTAATATTTCCAATAGATGTATTGTTTTTTGAACCAAATTTAATGTACTTCCAACTATTGTTCCAATTGTTATTATTTCCATTAATAATGTTAAAACTGTAATTTCCAGTTTTTGCTTCCCATGTTTTGTCATATGCGCCGGTACCATTGCTATTTTTATTATCATCTGGGAATGTTAACTCACAAATAGTTTTTTCAGCTGCCCTAACCACAGTCGCATTCTCATGTTGAGTACTCAATGATAATGCCACAAATGGGACACCTAATAACAGAGCACCAACCAATAAGATTTTTGTTTTTTTCATTTTCTTCTCTTCCTTTATAGTTTTAACTTACAATAATTTAGTATTATTTGCAGTTAAAAACACTTATTTTCCTTCCTTTTACATCTAAATAATAATTATTCATATAAAAAATTACAACATTGTTTATAGTTTTTACTGATTTTTTACATTTTTTATTAGTTTATGTAATAAGTTATGTTAATTTGTTTGATTTTTGTCATTATATTTTATTTATATTTAAGGTTTATAAGTTATTGTTTTTATGAGGTAATTAGCATAAGAATTTTATTAGCAGAAGATGAAAGATCTTTATCTAGTGCTTTAGTTACTATTTTAAAATATAATAATTTTCTGTTGATGCTTGTTATGATGGATTAGAAGCTTTATCTTTTTTAAATGTTAATAATTATGGTTTAGTTATTTTAGATATTATTATAACAAAATTAAATGGCTTAGATGTTTTAAAGAAGATGACACTCCTGATTTTTATTTAATAAAAAAATTATCAGAAAGAAACTTAATTTAATTAATTATGTTTCTTTTTTTGCAACAAAAAAATCACCTTTCGGTGATTTGAAAATTTTTAATATGATTTTCTACGAGCCATCTCTGACTTCATCTTACGACGAAGGCCTGGTTTTAAATAGAATTCTCTTTTACGAGCTTCAGTTAAAATTCCAGCTTTATTGACTTGTCTTTTAAATCTGCGAAGTGCGTCATCGAGTGATTCATTTTCACGTACGACTGTTTTTGGCATTAAATTCACCCCTTAATGTGTATATTTTTGTCTTCAACAAAGTTTATTATAAAGAAGTCATTTAACATTTTCAACAACAATATAACATTTTTTCGACATATTTTATCATGCGAATGCATATAATATAATTTATGAACCAATTTAATAATAATTTATACAAAAGATGAAATATTATATTATAATATTTATATGAATTATTGTCCTTTAAACATTTATTCTGGATATACTTTTCTTTCTTCTACTTTAAAAATAGAAGATATTTTTTCAATTTGTGATAAAAATAATTATTCCTATTTCGGAATTTGTGATTTAGTTAATATGCATGCATATTCTGATATTGAAAAATATAAAAATAAATTTAAATCTAAACCATTATATGGTTCCACAATTATATATTTATTAAATAATCAATTTCCTGTTTTATTAAGTTTATACATTATTAATGAACAAGGATATAAAAACTTAATTAAAATTATTTCATCATATCCAAATGGAATTAATTTAGAAAATTTATCAAATTATAGTGATGGTTTAGTATGTATATTACCTACATTATCTAATAAACCTATTAAAGATTTTTTAATTGAACATGATTTAGATAATTTATTATTAGAAATAAATAAAATTAAATCAATTTTTTCTTATTTTTATTTAGGAATTGAAATATATAAAAAAGAAGATATTTATTTAATAAATTTATTAAGAGAAAAGACAAAAAATATAAATAAAGTTGCTTTTAATAAACATTTATATCTTAATAAACAAGATGCAATAGGTTTAACAATTTTACAAGCAATTAAAAATGATACAAAATTAACAAATAAAAATGAAGAAGGACCTTATTTCTTCTTATCAAAAAATGTAATTTTATCTTTATATTATAATGAAGAAATTGAAAATAGTGTTAAAATACAAAACTTATTAAAAGATTTCACTTTCAATAAAAAAAGAGGTAAATTATTAATTTATCCATTGAATGAAAATAAAAAAGAAAATATTAAAAATAAATGTTTGAAACGTTTAAAAGAATTATCTTTAGATAATAATTTATATATATCAAGAATGAATTATGAATTAGATATAATTGAAAAAATGGGTTATCTAGATTATTTTTTAATTGTTGAAGATTATGTAAAATTTGCTAAAGATAATAAAATTCCAGTTGGTCCTGGTAGAGGTTCTTCTGCAGGTTCATTAATTTCTTATTTATTAAATATAACTGAAATTGATTCTATTAAATATAATTTATTATTTGAAAGATTTTTAAATCCAGAAAGAACATCAATGCCAGATATTGATATTGATTTTGCCGATTATAGAAGAGATGAAATAATTAATTATATTAATCAAAAATATGGTCAAAATAAAACATCTTTGATTATTACTTTTCAAACTATGAAAGCTAAACAAGCATTAAGAGATATTGGAAGAGTATTTTCATATAATAATAATGATATTAATACATTATCTAAAGCCATTAATAAATATGATTCATTTAGAGATGCATATAAATATAATGAAGACTTTCGTTTATTGATGAAAGATGATTATTTTTTAGAAATCATTAAATTAGCTAAAAAAATTGAAGATTTACCTCGACAAAGTGGAATACATGCGGCTGGAATTATCATTAATGATGAAGAATTAGAACAAGTTATTCCAATTCACAAAAATAATAATAATTTAAATATTACTCATTTTGAAGCACCTTTACTTGAAGAATTAGGGTTCTTAAAAATGGATATTTTAAGCTTATCTAATTTAACATTGATAGAAAATATGATTAATTATATCCATACTTATTATGATTCTTCATTTGATATTAAAAAAATTTCTTTTAATGATAAAAAAACTTTTGATATATTAAATTTAGGTTTTACATCTAATATATTCCAATTAGATTCACAAGGTATTACTAAAGCTTTAAAAGAAGTTATCATTAATAATTTTGATGATTTAGTGGCTTTACTTGCTTTATATCGACCAGGTCCAATGGATAACATTCCTATTTATGCAAATAATAAAAACAAACATTTAAAAATTAATTATATCCATCCTTTACTTGAACCTATTTTAAAACCAACTTATGGAGTAATAATTTACCAAGAACAAATTATGGAAATAGTTAAAACTTGTGCTTCATTTTCATTAGGAAAAGCAGATTTATTTAGAAGAGCCATATCTAAAAAAGATTCTTCTATTTTAAACGAATTAAAAGATGATTTTATAAAAGGTTGTTTAAGTAATAAATTAAGTGAAGATGAAGCTAATAATATTTATAATTCAATTTATAAATTTGCTAATTATGGATACAATAAATCTCATACAGTTTGTTATAGTGTTATCACTTATTATCTAAGTTACATAAAAGCAAATTATCCAAGTTGTTTTTATCTAGCATGTTTAAATAAAATTTCTTTAAATGATCCTAAGATTTATGAAATACAAAATGAATTAAGATATTTTAATTTAAAATTACATTTACCTTCAATTACTATTTCTAAACAAGAATATATTTTTAAAAATCAATATTTATATATTCCTTTTACTAATATTAAAGGTATAAATAAACAAATAATAAATATCTTACAAAATAACAAAATATCTTCATTTAATGATTATATTAAATTAGCTTTAAATAGCAATTTCTCTATAGATATAACAAACAATTTAATTAATGCTGGTTGTTTTGATGAATTTGACTCTAATAGAGAATATATAAAAGAAAAATATAAAACTTATCTTTCATTTTATAAAAATATATCTAATTTAAACATGGATAATGATGAATTAAAAGAATTCTTACCAATAGTTGATAAACATGAAGAAGATTTAAAAATTAAATATGAAAATGAATATAATTCTTTAAATATATTATTATCTGGATCATTATTAATTAATTATAAAAACACTATTAATAAATTGAAAATTAAACCACTTATAGAACAAATAAATATAAATAATTTTTCTTATCTTAATATTGCAGTAATTATTAAAGATATTAGAATAATTAAAACAAAGAAAAAGCAAAATATGGCTATTTTACAAGTTCAAGATGATACAAGCTCTATTGAAGTAGTGGTTTTTCCTAGAACTTATAATGAATATCAAAATTTATTAATAAAAGATAAAGCAATACTTATTTATGGTAGATTTAAAAACGAAAACGAATTATCATTTATAAGTGAAAAAATTACAAATTTGGAGGAAGATAAATGAAAAAATTAGTTATTGTAGATGGAAATTCTCTTCTTTTTAGAGCGTATTATGCCACTTCATTTACAGGAACAATCATGCGTAGAAAAGATGGTTTTCCTACAAATGCAATTTTTGGATTTACTAATATGATGAATAAAATAATCTCTACTTTAAAAGATGGAGATTTGTTATTTGTTTCTTTTGATACAGGCAAAAAAACTTTTCGTCATAAAGAAATGGAAACATATAAAGCTCAAAGAAAACCAATCGATGAAGATTTAAAATTACAATTACCTGTTGCTAGAGAATTATTAAAAGCAATGGGAGTATTTTATTATGAATTAGAAGGTTATGAAGGAGATGATTTAGCAGGAACAGTTGCTAAAATTGGCTCAATCGCTAATTTAGAAGTTGATGTATATACTTCTGATAAAGATTATCTTCAATTAATTAATAATAATATTTCTATTTATATGATTACAAAAGGAATTAAAGAAATAAAAATCATGAATAAAGAATCATTATTTAATGATATGGGACTTACTCCAGATCAAATAAGAGATTATAAAGGATTAATGGGCGATCCAAGTGATAATATCAAAGGTATACCTGGTGTAGGAGAAAAAACTGCAATTAAATTATTGCAACAATATTCTTCTTTAGAAGGAATTATTGAAGCAATGAAAAATGAAAAAAGTAAATTAGCGCAAAAAATTATTGATAATCAAGATTTAGGTAAATTTTGTAAACATATAGCCACTATTGATACTGATGTTCCATTACCATTTACTTTAGAAGATTTAGAATATTCCGGTTATGATTTCAATGAATTATCATCTTTTTATACTAAAGAAGAATTTTATTCTTTATTAAAAAAATTAAAACCTAATTCAAAGAAAAGAAATATACATAAAACTACCACAGAAAAAAGTATTAAATTTGAAAAAATATTAATATCTTCTTTTAAAGATTTACCTAATAATATTTCTACTTTTGTTTTAGATTATAATCAAACTAATTATCATCACGCGAATGTTAATAATGTTATTTTTGCTGACGATAAAACTGTTTATATTTATGATTATTCTTTAGCAAAAAAAGATAAAGATTTCATTAATTTTATTACTAACGAAAATAATAAAAAAGCAACATTTGATTCTAAAGCTATGTATGTTTTACTTAATAAAGATCATATTCAATTAAATGGTATTACTTTTGATTTATTATTAGCGTCTTATTTATTAGATTCTTCTTTAGCTAATGATCCTATTACTGTTTGTGCTTATTTTGGAAAAAATATTTTATCTAATGATCAATTAACATTATTTGATGACAATTCTTCAACATGTAATTTAACTTATGTAATAAATTCAATAAAAGATGAAGTTATTGAATCGTTAAAAGAAATTGATTGTTATGATTTATATAATAATATTGAATTAAAACTTGCTATTGTTTTAGCTAAAATGGAAATAGAAGGCTTTCCATTAAATAAAGAAGCATTAAATATCATTAATGAAAAATATAAAATTATTTTAAATGAATTAACAGAAAAAATCGATGAACTTGCTGGAGTTAAAATTAATTTATCTTCACCTAAACAAGTCGCAGATTTATTATTTAACAAATTAATGTTACCATCTAACAAAAAACAATCTACTTCTATTGAAATATTAAATAATATTAAACATTTACATCCAATCGTTCCTTTATTAATAGAATATCGTAAATATTCAAAATTAATATCAACATATACATCAGGTTTAAGTGATTATATATTCCCTGATGGTAAAATTCATGCTTTATTTAATCAAGCTTTAACTACTACAGGTAGATTATCATCTTCTGAACCAAATTTACAAAATATTTCTGTTCGTGATGAAGAAGGAAAATTAATTAGAAAAGCATTCTTTTATGATGAAGATAATTTATCATTATTAAGTTTAGATTATTCTCAAATTGAATTAAGATTGCTTTCTCATATGGCTAATGTTTCTTTATTAATAAAAGCATTTAACGAAGGAAAAGATGTTCATGAACAGACTGCTAGAGAAATATTTAATATTCCTAATAATGAAGAAGTTCCTTCTAACCTTAGAAGAAAAGCTAAAACTGTTAATTTTGGTATAGTATATGGAATATCTGACTGGGGATTAGCCGAACAATTATCATGCCCTATTCAAGAAGCAAAAACCATTATCAATAATTTTTATTTAGTGTATCCAGAAATTAAAACTTATTTTGATAATGTTATAGAATTTGCAAATAAAAACAATTATGTAACTACTTTATTTAAAAGAAGAAGATATATATTAGAATTAAATTCTGATAATTATCAAACTAGAGAATTTGGTAAAAGAGCCGCGCAAAACGCACCAATACAAGGAACTGCTGCCGATTTAATTAAAATGGCTATGATTAAAATTGATGAAGAAATTACTAAACAACAATTAAAATCAAAATTAATATTACAAATACATGATGAATTAATTTTTAAAATATATCCTGAAGAAAAAGAAATTATGTATAATTTAGTTAAATCAACTATGGAAAATATTTATCCATTAAAAGTAAAACTTGAAGTTGATGGGTCATGTGCTAAAACATGGTACGATTGTAAATAAAGGAGTTTTTATGCCAGAATTACCAGAAGTAGAAACAGTTAAAAATAGTTTAAAAAAACATTTATTAAATAAAACCATTAAATCAATAGATATTTTATATCCAAAAATGATTTTAACTCCTATTAATGAATTTTATTCTCTTGAAGGAGCGACTATCATAGATATAAAAAGAAAAGGTAAATTTCTTATTTTTTTATTTAATAATCATAAAGCTTTAATTTCACATTTAAGAATGGAAGGAAAATATTATTATTATTTAGAAAATGAGCCAAATTCTTTACATGCTAGGATAGTTTTTCATCTTAATAATAACGAAAAAGTTATTTATGATGACACAAGAAAATTTGGGATTATGGAATTACATAATGATAATGATTATTTAGAAGCTGAATGTTTAAAAAAATTAGGCCCTGAGCCATTTAATCTTGATCCTAATTATTTATTTAATAAATTACATAATTTAAAAACAGAAATAAAATCAGCCATTTTAGATCAAACAATTATTGCGGGTATTGGTAATATTTATGCTGATGAAACTTTATTTGCTTGCAAAATTAATCCTTTTAGAAAAGCTAACACTATCACTTTGCAAGAATGTCAAAATATCATTAACGAATCAAGTAAAATTTTATTAAAAGCCATCGAAGAAGGTGGATCAACTGTTTCATCTTATCATCCAGAAAATGGTGTAGATGGCAAATTTCAAATATTATTAAATGCTTATGGAAGATATCATTTACCATGTAAAAGATGTTCTCATTTAATGCAAAAAGATTATATAGGAGGAAGAGGAACAGTTTATTGTCCTAATTGCCAACATGTTTGTTTAAGCATTGGTATATATGGCAAAGTTGCTTCTGGTAAAACTACTTTATTAAATTATTATAAAGATTTAGGTTATAAAACTTTTTCTAGTGACCAATATATTAATGAATTATATAAAAAATTAGAAACTAAAAAATATATGATAAATTTATTTACAGAAGCTGTTATTCAAGATAATGGAACAATTTCTAAAGAATATATTAAACAAATTATTTCTAATGACTTAGAAAAAAAAGTGAAATTAGAAAATTATTTCTTCCCTTTAGTAAAAAAAGCAATTAAAGAATTTAAAGAAAATAATAAAGAAGAAAAAGCCATATTTATTGAAGTACCATTAATGTTTGAATCAAAAATCAATTTATTAATGGATTTCATTATTGGTATTGATGCATCTTTAACTTCTCAATTAAATCATTTACAAATAAGAAATAGTAAAACTCCTTCATTAGATATTAAATTAAATTCATCAAGCAAATTTGATAAATATATTTCAAAATGTGATTATATAATTCATAATAATTATTCATTAGATGAATTAAAGAAAAACGCTGATATGGCTTTAGAATATTTTTTTAATAAATAATTATAAATAACTACCTAAAATAACACTTTTTTCAATTACAATTTTTTTATTAATAAAGAAAAAACTATTATAATCTTTTTCTAATTTATAATAAACTAAATCTCCTATTTGTTTACCATTATTTTCATCATAAATTAATTCATAATCTTTATTATAAACATAATTCATTACTTTATTAGATAATCCACATTCTTTACTTATATAATAAGATATTATTTTACTTTCTAATAATAAATATTCTCTTAAATAAGAATAATTACTTATTTCAATAAAAAATAAAGTACAAAATAATACTAATGTAGTTTTTATAATATTAAATCTTTCCATAATTATTTAATAAATAATAAATGAGAATTAAAACAATAAAACAAAATAAATAATCAATAACTTGAATATAGTTTTTATTCTCTTTTATTGTTAATTCGTTTTCTAATGCAAAATAATTATTTTTTATCTGAAAATTATTATTAATATTCAAAGAAAAAACATAATCAAAAAAATAACTAATTAATTTATTATTATATTTTTTTTCTAATAAATATATTTCTTTATATTCTTGATTAGTTAAACATTTTAAAATAGAAAAAAATTCCCTATTATATTTTTTATCTAAAACAATTAAACTATTTTCATAACTAGAATATGGAGTCTGATAATTAATTTTTATTAAATATTCATAAATA
>CAJKZK010000032.1 GCA_905204225.1 uncultured Bacillota bacterium | reverse complement strand
TTAGCATTTATCTTGATTGGTGTAGCTTTAGCCTTTTTAAATATGACATATTCAACATATACATACATTGATACATCTAATATTAGTTATGATAATGATGTTTATGGAGTTGTAGAGGCTAACGAATATAATACTGCTGAATATAATAAATTTGATATAAGAAATTATAATTCAACAATATTACAAGCAATGGAAGAAAATTATATTGATTTAGTTTTTCCAAAAGCTGAAGATAATTATCTTTTGCAAATGAGATATAATAGTTTTTTAAAAGATTATTATAATATCAATGCGAATGCATTTGATTTATCTTTAATTGAAAATGATTCTTTGTTATGTGGTAATTTTCCTTCTAATGAAAATGAAATTGTTATTGGTAAAAAATTGGCAGATAAAATCTTAAATCAAATTCCTAACAAAAAGATTGGATATAATTTTTTGATTGGTAAAGGAGATACTGCTGAATATAATAAGAAAAAAATTTCTGGTATTACAAGTAAAGACACATATGCGATATACTATAATAATTATAAAAATTATAATGTTATAAATAATTTATATGATGAAAGCGAAATAAATTATACTAGAATTTTAGGGTATAAAGATTATGAAAAAGGTTATTATGATGTGGTATATGGTAATGATTTAACTGATGAAGGAAATCAATTTTTGATAAATATAGATAATATAGATACTCCAATAGATATTAGTAATTATCAAAAATATTTAGATGATGTAAATAATAAATATAAAAATTTCACTACTTTAGATAATAAAGACATAAGATTTGAAGCAGTTGGTTTAATTAAACCAAAAGTCGATTATGTTAATTTACCTAATTTTATTGCAAATAAAAAAGATTTAAAACTTAGTAACATTGATTTTAATGGAAGACAAATAGCGTATTCTAATGAAAATGTTGATTATGAAATAACAGAAGGTAGAGATATTAAATCAATGTTAGAAGGCTTAGTATGCTGTTATAATAATATAAATATTGGTGAAAAAGTTGGTGAAGTAACTATTGTAGGTAAATATCGTTTAAAAAGTGGATTTAATGAAAATTATAAGAATTCAACTGAAGAAACAATTTTACTTAATAATAAAACCATATCTTATTTTAAATCTGGAATTGGAGATGTTAGTAATTATGATGGAATTAGATATTTTACAACTAAAGATATAAATAAACTTAAATCATTTTTTAAGCAAAAAGAATATAATGTTGAGAATATATATAAATTAAATTATTTACATTTAAAAGAATATTCTAAAGAAAGCAGAAAACAATTATTACCAATTCTTATTGTTATGGTAACTGTTGTGCCAATATATACATATTTTTCTATGCGTAGTAAAATGATAAAAGATATTTATAATATAGGTGTAAATCGTGAATTAGGTTTTTCAAAAAAAAGAATAATTGAAAAATATATTATTGAAACAATTGTTTTAACTTTATTTACTTCTGTAATTGGGTATTTATTTACTACTATTGTATATGGAATTATAGCTAATTTTGCTAATACAGTTGGGTTTAGTTTTGCTAATATATTTTTAACGAGTTCAACTTATATCTTATTGATTTTATTATTATTAACAAGCGCAATCATTGGAATAATTCCTATTGTAAATTTGCTTAGAAAAACGCCAAGTGAAATAGTGGCTAAATATGATATTTAATGATGAAAAGTGAATACATTGAAGTAAAAGATAGTAAATATACGATAATATTTGTACATGGTATTATAGGAAGCCCTGTGAGATTTAATGATTTATATCCATTGATAAGTAACAATTTTTCTTATGTAAAAGTTGTTTTGGATGGTCATGGAAAAAAAGCAAAAGATTTTTCTAAAACATCATTAATTAAATGGGAAAATCAAATTAGTGATATATTATTTTCTTTAAAAAATAAAAACCAAAAAGTAATATTCGTGGGTCATTCTATGGGGTGTTTGTTTGGATTGTTAGAAAGTTTAAAAAATAATAATATTATTGAACAATTATTTCTTTTGAACGTCCCATTAAGACCTAAAGTAGGCCTTATGACAATAAAAGAATGTTTTAAATGTGCTTTTGTTAATCCTAAATATCATAATGAAATGACTAAGGTATTAATTGAAAATACTTCTGTGGAAGTGTCTAAAAATCCATTTGTTTATTTAGGTTGGATTCCTAGATTTTTTGATTTATTTAAGGAAATAAAAAGAACAAGAAAAGTAATTGATAAAATAAAAACTCCTTGTATATGTTTTCATTGCTTAAAGGATGAATTGGTTAGAAATAAAGCATTAAAAGATTTAAAAAAGAATAAAGATTTTGAAATACATGTTCTAAACAATAGTGGTCATTATTATCTTGTTGATGAAGAAAAAGAAGAATTAAAAAATAGATTTTCACAAATGCTAAATGAATTTAATTGATATTATGAAAAAATAGGTTATTTTTGCTAAAAAATAATCTTTTTATATGGCTAAAAATAACTTCCTTATTTATTTTAATAAATAAAAGTGCTATAATTTAATAGTAAGTTTATCTAGTTAAAGGAGTATATCATGAAGAAAGTTTTAATTCATACTGAATATATTGAACTTCAAAATGTCTTAAAGAAAGAAAATGTTATTTCTACAGGTGGAGAAGCAAAAATATATTTGAAAGAAAATGAAGTTTTTGTTAATGATATATTAGAAACTAGAAGGGGAAGAAAGCTTTACCCAGGAGATCAAATAAGAATAAAAGATGAAACTTATTTGATAGAAAAAAATGTGGGTTAAAAAAATACAATTAAGAAATTTTAGAAATTATTCAGAAATAGATTTGGATTTTGAAAAAGGAATAAATTTTTTTCAAGGTAATAATGGAAGTGGTAAAACATCTTTAGTTGAGGCTATAGGCATGCTTGCTTTATGTAAATCTATTAGAACTAATGACGATAAAGAAATGATCAAAGTTGATAATGAATCATGTGTTATAATTTCTCAACTTGAAAATGAAATTGATCGTGAATATAGAATTGTTATTTCTAAAGAAGGCAAATTTGTTTGGCTTGATGGAAATGAAATAAAAAAAATTTCTGAAATGGTTGGTATTTGTAAAATTATAAGCTTTTTACCAAAAGATGCAGAATTGTTTAAAGATTCTCCTCTAAAAAGAAGGAAATTCCTAGATTTAAACTTATCAATGCAAGATAAAATATATTTAAAATTATTGAGTGAATATAATCATTATCTTCTAGAAATTAAAAATTTATTAAAAAATGAAAAAATAGATTTTTTAACTTTAGATATATTATTAGAAGAACTTAGTAAAAGAGGATATGTTTTACAAAATAAAAGAAGTGAATTTGTTGATTTGTTAAACAAGAATTTAAGTTTTATTAGTGAAAAATTCTTAGATTCTAAAGATTTACTTAAATTATCTTATGTAGAGAATATAAAAAATGATGGGGATTATTTAAAGAAAATAAAAGAAAAAGTTTATGCTTCTTTAAATAATGGGGCTTCTAGGGTTGTTATTCCTGGAATCCATTTAGATGATTTGACACTTCTTTATAATTCACTAGACCTTGCTTTATATGGCTCACAAGGTCAAAATAGATTATCTGTTATAGCACTTAAATTAAGTTTGTTTAAACAGATCAAAGATAAATTCAATCAAGAGCCTATTATTATTCTTGATGATGTGTTATCTGAACTTGATGATAATCATCAGAATAAATTAATTAACTTGTTAAAAAATGTTGAGCAAGTATTTATTACAGGTACTAAATTTAATTTAGATCAAAAAATATCTTTATTTAATGTAGAAAATAACTTAGTCAGGAGGGTTAACTAATGGAAAATGAAGAATTAGAAAAAGAAACTAGGAATCTTATTCCCGATGAAGAAAAAGCAAAAGCTGATTATAACGCTAATGATATTCAAGTTTTAGAAGGCTTAGAAGCAGTTAGAAAAAGACCAGGTATGTATATTGGCTCTACTTCTAGCACTGGTTTACATCATTGCGTTTGGGAAATTGTAGATAATGCAATTGATGAAGCTTTGGCTGGTTATTGTGATACTATTCATGTAACTGTTAATAAAGGAAATACTATTACTGTTAAAGATAATGGTAGAGGTATCCCTGTTGGTATAGTAGCTAAATCTGGTAAATCTGCAGTTGAAACTGTTTATACTATTTTACATGCAGGTGGTAAATTTGGTGAAGGTGGAGGATATAAAGTTTCTGGTGGGTTACATGGTGTTGGTGCTTCTGTAGTTAATGCTTTGTCTGAATGGCTTGAAGTTACTGTTCATAGAGATGGTGGAATTTATTATATTAAATTTGCTAATGGTGGCCATACTGTTGAACCATTAAAACAAATTGGTACATGTGATGATACTGGTACAATTGTTACATTTAAACCAGATGCAGAAATTTTTAAAGAAACAACTGTATTTGATTATTCTATTATTAGAGATAGAATTCGTCAAATGGCTTTTTTAAATAAAGGTGTAAGAATTATTGTTAAAGATGATAGAGGCGAAGAACCTGTTGAAGATGATTTCTGTTATGAAGGTGGTTTAAGAGAATATGTAACTTACTTAAACAGAAATAAAGAATCTCAAGATAATCAATATGATGTCATTTATTGTGAAGGTAGACAAGATGGAATTAATGTTGAAATTGCAATGCAATATAATGATTCATATACTAGTATGATTTATTCATTCTGTAATAATATTAATACTGCCGATGGTGGAACTCATGAAGAAGGATTTAGATTAGCTTTAACAAGAGTTATTAATAAATATGGTAGAGCTAATAAGTTCTTAAAAGATAATGATGAATCTTTAACTCAAGATGATGTTAGAGAAGGGTTGACAGCAATTATTTCTATTAAACATCCTAACCCTCAATATGAAGGCCAAACTAAAGGAAAATTAGGTAATTCTGAAGTCAGAGCAATTACATCTAATATTTTTGGTGAACAACTTGAAAGATATTTAAATGAAAACCCTAAAGCTGCAAAATTAATTATGGCTAAAGTCACTTTAGCTGCTAATGCTCGTATTGCTGCTAAAAAAGCAAGAGAAACTACTAGAAAAAATGGTATGGATATTACTTCTTTACCTGGTAAACTTGCTGATTGTTCTTCTAAAAATGCTGAAGAATGCGAATTATATATTGTTGAAGGTAATTCTGCTGGTGGATCTGCTAAAAATGGTAGAGATAGAAAAACACAAGCTATTTTACCTTTAAGAGGTAAGATTCTTAATGTTGAAAAAGCTCAAACAAAGAGAATATTTGCTAATGCTGAAATTGGTAATATGATTATTGCTATTGGCGGTGGATATGGAAATGATTTTGATGTTTCAAAAATTAGATATCATAAAATAGTTATCATGACCGATGCTGATGTTGACGGTTCTCATATTAGAATTCTTTTATTAACATTCTTCTATCGTTTCATGAAACCACTTGTTGAACAAGGATACATTTATATTGCTCAACCTCCTCTATATAAAGCTTCCAGAGGTAATAAAGATTATTATTGTTATAATGATGAACAATTAAATCAATTAAGATTAAAATTAGGCCCTGCAGCTTCTAAATTATTGAAATTACAAAGATATAAAGGTTTAGGTGAAATGGATGCTGAACAATTATGGGAAACAACTATGGATCCTGAAAAAAGAAAAATGATAAGAGTAACTATCGAAGATGCAATGGCAGCAGATAAAGTGTTTGATGAATTAATGGGTGAAGATGTCTTATGTAGAAAACAATTCATTAAAGAAAATGCTAAGTTTGTTAATAACTTAGATATTTAAGGAGGTACAAGAAAATGGCTGAAGAAAAAGATTTAATTAATGATAATGAAGAAAAAGTAACTCCTGCTACTGATGAAGAAATTGAAGAAATTGAGGAAGGAATTGTTCCTGGATTATCTGAAAGAGAATTAGTAAAAGAAGTAAAACAATCTTTCCTAGATTATGCAATGTCAGTTATTGTATCTCGTGCAATTCCTGATGTAAGAGATGGTTTAAAACCAGTTCATAGAAGAATTATTTATGGTATGAATGAATTAGGTATGCAACCTAATCAACCATATAGAAAATGTGCTCGTATTGTTGGTGATGTTATGGGTAAATATCACCCACATGGTGACTCAGCAATTTATAGTGCACTTGTTAGATTAGCTCAACCTTTCTCAATTAGATATACTTTAATTGATGGACATGGTAACTTTGGTTCTATTGATGGCGATGAAGCAGCAGCTATGCGTTATACAGAAGCAAGAATGTCTAAAATTTGCTTAGAAATGGTTAGAGACATTAAAAAAGATACAGTAGATTTTGTTCCTAATTATGATGGCGAAGAAGAAGAACCTGTTGTTTTACCTTCTAGAATCCCTAATTTATTATTAAATGGCTCTAATGGTATTGCTGTTGGTATGGCAACAAATATTCCTCCTCATAATATGAATGAAGTTATTAATGCTATTATTGCACTTGCAAGAAATCCTGAATTAACTCCTGAAGAAATTATGACAAATTATTTATATGGTCCTGATTTTCCTACTGGTGGCATTATATTAGGTAGAGCAGGTATTAAAAAAGCGTATGAAACTGGACAAGGTTCTATTACTTTACGTTCTAGAGCAGAAATTGAAGAACATGGTAATGATAGAAAAAGAATCGTTATTACTGAAATTCCTTATGGTGTCAATAAATCTACCATGCTTGAAGGTATTGGTCATTTAGTTAGAGATAAAATTATTGATGGAATTACTGCAATTAGAGATGAATCAAATAAAGAAGGTATAAGGGTAGTTATTGAATTAAGAAGAGATGTTGTTCCTGAAGTTATTCTCAATCAATTATTTAAAAACACTCAATTACAATCTTCATTTGGTATTATCATGCTTTGCTTAGTTAATGGTGAACCAAAAATTTTACCAATAGATAAAATATTAAAAGATTATTTATCTTTCCAATGCGAAGTTATTGAAAGAAGAACTCGTTATGATTTAAAGAAAGATAAAGATCAATTACACATTTATCAAGGGTTATTACTTGCACAAGATAATATTGATGAAGTTGTTGATATTATTAAAGCATCTAAAACTCAAGATGAAGCTAAAAATAGATTGATTGAAAGATTTGGCTTTACTGAAATTCAAACTAAATCAATTCTTGATATGAGATTATCAAGATTAGTAGGTCTTGAAAAAGAAACAATTATTAATAATATTCAACATCTTGAAGAAGAAATTGCTAAATTTGAATATATATTATCTTCTCATGAACATGTTTTGAATAAAGTAATTGACGAATTACTTGAAATTAAAGAAAAATATGGTGATGAAAGAAGAACAGAAATTTCTAATGTAGCAGCAGATATTGATGATGAAGATTTAATACCTCAAGAAAATATTGTTATTTCTTTAACTGAATCAGGATATATAAAAAGATTATCAAGTGATACATTTAAAGTTCAAAATAGAGGTGGAGTAGGCATTACTGGTACTAAAATGAACAAAGAAGATGTTATTTCTATTATTGTTCATGCTCATACTCATACTGATTTACTTTTCTTCTCTAATTTAGGAAAAGTTTATCGTTTAAGAGGTCACCAAGTTCCTGAATATTCAAGAACTTCTAAAGGCTTACCAATTCAAAATTTATTACCACTTGAAGAAAATGAAAAGATTTTATCTATTATAACTGTTAATGAATATAATGAAAATCAATTCTTATTCTTTGCTACTAGAGAAGGTGTTGTAAAAAGAACAGCTTTATTAGAATTTGATTCAATACGTCAAAGTGGTAAAAAAGCAATTGTTATGCGTGAAGGTGATGAATTAGTAAATGTTAAACTTACTAATGGCGAAGCTTTAATTTCTTTATCAGCTGATAATGGAAAAATGGTTAAATTTAAAGAAACTGATGTTAGAGTCATGGGAAGATCTGCTACTGGTGTTAAAGGTATGGAAATAGATGATGACACTAAAGTTATTTCTTTAACGACATCACTTGAAGGTAAATATATCTTAGCATTATCAGAAAAAGGCTTTGGTAAAATGTCTTTACTTGAAGAATATAGATTAACTTCTAGAGGCACTAAAGGTGTTATAACTATGAATATGACTGATAAAACAGGTAAATTAGTAGCAACACGTGCTGTAAATGGTGATGAAGATATTATTGTTATTACAAAATTAGGTGTAGTTATTAGAACTTCATTAAAACAAGTAGCTATTTCTGGTAGAAATACTCAAGGTGTTAAAATTATTAAATTAAAAGATGAAGAAGTTGTTTCTTCTGTTACATCTTTACCTGCTGAAGAAGAAGATATAGAAACTCCAGTAGAAAATAATGAAAATGTAGAATCTAATCCAGAAGAAGTTATTGAAAAAGTAGAAGAAAATAAAGGAGTATAAAGATTTTTATGAATAAATTACAAATTATATTTGGATTGAATTTTTGTAGTGTAGTTGCTTTAATTGGTTCATTAATTTCGTTAAGCAATATTTCAATTAGCGATTCATATACTTATAGTAACTTAAGACTTATTTATAATGTTTCTTTGATAACATTTTTTGTATCATTAATTTCTACAATTATAACTTTAGTGTATTTAATTATTAATTTGTTAAAAAAAGAAAAATAAATCTAATGAAATTTAATTATTTTTGATATACAATATATTTGCCTAATGAAAGGGAAATAAAACTTCAATAAGTTTTTAGAGAATTACTGGTTGGTGAAAAGTAATAACTTATAAGTTTAGTCCGTCCCTGAAGGAAAACTTAATGGTTTCGTTGACTGTCGTTAAAGTTAATTAAGAGGTGTTATTATTTATAACACAATTAGGGTGGCAACACGGATATATCGTCCCTTGGTAAGTTTTTCTTATCAAGGGATTTTTTATTAAAGGAGGAAGAAAAGTGTTAGATATTAAGTTTGTAAGAGAAAATCCTGAAATTGTTAAACAAAATATTAGAAACAAATTTCAAGATCAAAAGCTTCCATTAGTTGATGAAGTTATCTCTCTTGATAGCCGTATTAGAGAATTAAAAAATAAAGGTGGCGAATTAAGAGCAGAAAGAAATTCAGTTTCAACTTCTATTGGTCAAATGATGAGAGAAAAGAAAATAGAAGAAGCTAATAAAGCAAAACAAAGAGTTGTGGAAATTAATACTCAACTTGAAAGTATTGAAAAAGAAGAAGAACAATTAAATGAAGAATTAACTAAAAGAATGTTAATAATTCCAAATATCATTGATAAATCAGTACCAATTGGTAAAGATGATTCTGAAAATGTGGAAATTCAAAGATTTGGTGAACCAAAATTAAAAGATTTTGAAATACCTTATCATTTAGATATTCTTGAAGCATTAGATGGTATTGATTTAGATTCTGCTAGAAAAGTAGCAGGTAATGGATTTTATTATTTAACTGGTGATATTGCTAGATTACATTCTGCAGTTTTAACTTACGCAAGAGATTTTATGATTAATAAAGGATTTACTTATGTTATTCCACCATTTATGATTAGATCTAATGTTGTAACAGGTGTTATGTCATTTGCAGAAATGGATCAAATGATGTATAAAATTGAAGGCGAAGATTTATATTTAATCGGAACAAGTGAACATTCTATGATTGGTAGATTTATTGATACAATTAATGATAAAAATAAATTACCTTATACTTTAACATCGTATTCACCATGCTTTAGAAAAGAAAAAGGTGCTCACGGCATTGAAGAAAGAGGCATTTATCGTATCCACCAATTTGAAAAACAAGAAATGATTGTCATTTGTGAACCAGAAGATTCTATGAAATGGTTTGATAAATTATGGTCATATACTGTTGAATTGTTCCGTTCAATGGATATACCTGTAAGAACTCTTGAATGTTGTTCAGGAGATTTAGCAGATTTAAAAGTTAAATCTCTTGATGTTGAAGCATGGTCACCAAGACAACAAAAATATTTTGAAGTTGGATCATGTTCTAATTTAGGTGACGCTCAAGCAAGAAGATTAAAAATTAGAATTAAAGGTGAAAAAGGAAATTATTTTGCTCATACTTTAAATAATACAGTTGTTGCCCCTCCAAGAATGTTAATTGCTTTGCTTGAAAATCATTTAAATGCAGATGGAAGTGTAACTATTCCTGAAGTTTTAAGACCTTATATGGGTGGAGAAGAAAAAATATTAGTTAAAAATAAAAAATAATTTTTATATAGATGCTATTAATTATAATATAGCATCTGTTTTTATAATTTTAGGAGGATAGTATGAATAATAAATTTATAAAACATATTTGCTTGTTTTCTTCAATTTTTTGTTTATTTTCTTGTGGTGAAGAGACTCAAACATTATCAAGTCGTGATAACAATAATTGGTTTACTGAATCAGAATTATCTAAAGTAGGATTAAGTGGTTTATCTGCTCCAAGTAATTGTAAAGGATTAATGAGCACAGATATTTATTGGTTTAACGAAGGATATTCATTTTCTCAAGAATGTGAAAATGAAGATGTGTTAGTAGAAAATGCTACTACATATTTAAATTATTTTATTGATAAATATGATAATTTATTTGGTTATACTAGATCATATATTACAGGTGAAGATACTTTTTATTACTATATAATAAATGATAAAACATTATCTTCTTATAGAAGTGATAATCCTTCTCCATTATATAAATTTTATTATATAACAAACCAAAATGTTGATGATGAAGGATATTTTGTTAAAGATGCAGTCTGGTCATTTGAAATAAGATTTGAAGAAAATAAATTAAAAATCTTTATTGAAAATGGTAACAAAAATCACAGTGGAATGATTAATTATAAATATAAAATAAGATAATCTTAACAATTTTTTTACATTCTTTTTACTTGTATTTAACAACTCTTTTTTAGTATGCGTTAATTTTTATTTGTATAAAAAGATTTGTAAAATTATTATCTATAGGAATAATGACTATGTCTTTATTTGCATGTAGCAATAAGAAAATTAATTCTATAGAAAAAGAAAATATCTTTTTAAGTATTTTTTGGATTATTATTATTATTTTCTATTTCTACTTTGATTCCCTTTTAGTATATTTACATGTTCTATTAAAAAAATTATATATTTTTGATTTAGTAAAGATAATATTACTTTTGAATATTCTTCTTTATTTAATGATGATACATGTTGCAGTAAAAAAATTATTAATTCAAGTTCCTAATAGTTTATTCATAACTGGAGAAGTATATTATAAAAGCCAATTTATGGTTAATATAAGAGTTATTTTACCATTAGTGCTTAAAGATGCTTTTTATGGTTTTATTATGGTATTTATTGTTTCTTTAAGAGAACTTGTTACTGCTAAATTGTTACAATCTGCGTTTTTTTATATTATGTAATTATATATTGATTGTTATTATCAACAAGTTGTAATGGTTTTAGCGGTTGTTTCTATAGAGCGTTTTACCAATTATAAAACTAAGAAAGGACAAATATGACTGTTTTACAAAATGTTGAATTCGGTTTGGAAGATAAAATAAAAATAGAAGAAAAAAATATTATAAAAAAATTTTTTAAAGAAAAATAATTAATTAAAAAAAGAGCTCTTGAGTGTTTAAAAATGGTTAATATGGATAAATATTCAAATAGATTAATAACTGAGCTTTCTGGCGGATAAAAACGGTGTGTAGCAATCGCTAGAGCGTTAGCAATAGATCCTAAAGTAATTTTATTTGATGAACCGTTGTCGGATTTAGATGCTGTTTTAAAAGAAAAATAGATTTTATAATTGATAAAAATAGCAATGCTGAAAAATATTTATTAAAAGAGAATTCTTATTTTCAAAGAATAAATGTTCATCAAACATATTCGCAAGCTTTAGAATTAATAAGAAAAATAATATTAAAAGATTTGTTATTTTTCATAATAAAAACACTAATTTTAAACAAAAATAGATTTTTAATAATTTAACAAAAATAAATTATTTTATTCTTTTATAAAAAAGTATAAATTTTATTTTACTAAAAAACTACTAGTAGAGAAAAAATAAAGATTAATATTATATAATAATATTATATTAATGAAAATAATTTACATTAAAAAAGTTATTTAATTAAATTATTAATTATGTTATTATAATTTCACACAAAGAAACGAAATAAAAAAATAAGTAAAAAAGTTGTTTTTTTAGACGTGGTTTTTATGTTGAAAAAAAGGAGCATTTATGAAAATAATTAAGCGAAGTGGTCAAGAAGTTAAATTTGACATAAATAAAATAGTTGAGGCAATTAAAAAAGCAAATTTAGATGCTAATGAAAAGAATCAATTAAGCAATGAAGTTATTTTAGAATGCGCTAAAAGAGTTGAAAAAGAATGTAAAAATAAAGGCAGAATTTTAACTGTTGAAGAAGTACAAGATTTAGTTGAAGATCAATTAATGAGTGTGGATGCTTTTGATGTTGCACGTAAATATATTACTTATAGATATAGAAGAGCATTAGCAAGAAAAGCTAACACTACCGATCAACAAATTCTTACTTTACTTGAATGTAATAACCAAAATGTAAAAGAAGAAAATTCTAATAAGAATCCTACTGTTAATTCTGTTCAAAGAGATTATATGGCTGGTGAAGTTAGTAAAGATATTACTAAAAGAATTTTACTCCCTAAAGATATAGTAGATGCTCATGAACAAGGTATTATTCATTTTCATGATGCTGATTATTTTGCTCAACATATGCATAATTGTGATTTAGTTAATCTTGAAGATATGTTACAAAATGGAACAGTTATTTCTGGTACATTAATTGAAAAACCAAAGAGTTTTTCTACTGCTTGTAATATCGCTACTCAAATTATTGCACAAGTTGCTTCAAATCAATATGGTGGACAATCAATATCCATTACTCATTTAGCACCTTTTGTAGAAATTTCAAGACAAAAAATTACTAAAGATGTTAAAGAAGAATTAAAAGATTTAGATATTAGTGAAGAAAAAATTCAAGAAATTATTCATAAAAGATTACTTGATGAAATTAAAAAAGGCGTTCAAACAATCCAATATCAAATTGTTACTTTATTAACAACTAATGGTCAAGCTCCATTTGTAACGATTTTCATGTATTTAAATGAAGCCCGTTCTGAACAAGAAAAGAAAGATATTGCGTTAATTACTGAAGAAATTTTAAAACAACGTTATCAAGGGGTTAAAAATGAAAAAGGAGTATGGATTACTCCAGCTTTCCCTAAATTAATTTATTGTTTGGAAGATGATAATGTTGAACCAGGTTCACCATATTATTATTTAACAGAATTAGCGGCTAAATGTACTGCTAAAAGAATGGTTCCAGATTATATTTCAGAAAAAATTATGCTTCAATTAAAAGTTGATAAAAATGGTGAAGGACATTGCTATACATGCATGGGATGTAGATCTTTCTTAACTCCATATGTTAATGAAAAAGGTGAACCACAATATTATGGTAGATTTAATCAAGGCGTTGTTACAATTAACTTAGTTGATGTAGCGTTATCTTCTAATAAAGATGTAAAACAATTCTGGAAAATATTTGATGAAAGACTTGATTTGTGTTATAGAGCTTTAATGGAAAGACATAAACGATTACTTGGTACTAAATCAGATGTCGCACCTATTTTATGGCAATATGGTGCTTTAGCTAGATTAAATAAAGGTGAAACAATTGATAAATTATTATTCAATGGTTATTCAACTATTTCTTTAGGATATGCTGGTTTATATGAATGTGTTTATTATATGACTGGTAAATCACATACTGATCCAGAGGCTACACCATTTGCTTTAGAAATTATGCAACATATGAATGATGCATGTAAAAAATGGAAAGAAAAAGAACATATTGATTTCTCTTTATATGGTACACCTCTTGAATCAACAACATATAAATTTGCTAAATGTTTACAAAAAAGATTCGGTATTATAAAAGGTGTTACAGATAAAAATTATATCACTAATTCATATCATATAGTGGTTTCTGAACATATTGATGCTTTCTCTAAATTAGCATTTGAATCTCAATTCCAAAAATTATCTCCTGGTGGAGCAATTTCTTATGTAGAAGTTCCTAATATGGAAAATAATATTCCTGCAGTTATGAATGTTATTAAATTTATTTATGATCATATCATGTATGCAGAATTAAATACAAAATCAGATTATTGCCAATGCTGTGGATATACTGGTGAAATTCAAATTAAAGAAGATGAAGATGGTAAATTATTTTGGGAATGCCCTCAATGTGGAAATAGAGACCAAAATAAAATGAATGTTGCTAGAAGAACATGTGGTTATATTGGTTCTCAATTCTGGAATCAAGGTAGAACCCAAGAAATAAGAGATAGAGTTTTACATTTATAATATGCATTATGGTGAAATAAAAAATTGTGATATTGCTGATGGATTAGGTGTAAGAGTTTCTTTGTTTGTCTCTGGCTGTAGAAATCATTGTAAAGGTTGTTTTAACCAAATGACTTGGGATTTCTTATATGGAAAAGAATTTAATCAAGAAACAATTAATAAAATTATAGAATTATTAAAACCTAATTATATTGATGGCTTTTCTTTACTTGGTGGAGAACCATTTGAACCTGAAAATCAGCCTGTTTTAGTAGAATTATTAAGACTAATAAAGAAAACATATCCAAATAAAAATATATGGTGTTATACGGGCTATATTTTAGATAAAGATTTATTAAAAGAAAGTAGAGTAAGAACTCCTTATACTGATGAAATGTTATCATATATTGATGTCTTAGTTGATGGTCCATTTGTTATAGAAAAGAAAAACATCATGTTAAAATTTAGAGGTTCTACAAATCAAAGAGTAATTGATTTAAAGAAGACTTTAAAAGAAAATAAAATAATATTATTTTTAGAGTGATTATTCACTCTTTTTTAATTGTAATAATCTTGATGTACACATGATAAAAATGTTGCAATCACGATTATATTTATTAATTTTGTAATCGTGAAAGTAATAATAATTAATAAAAAATCACTACCCTATTGGCTACCCTATAAAATTACCCTATGAAATATTTAGAACAAATAACAAGATTATAAATTGTTAATATTTTAGCGATTTGTTTTAAATAATATATAAAAATACTAATATATTAGCAAAAAAGGTTGTTATGAAAAACAAATTTGATATAAGTGATTTTGTAGATTATTTAACAAAAGAAAAAGTTATTGAAAATTTGGTAAATAAAGTTAGAGCAAGAAGAAAAGAATTAAAAGTTTCTCAAAAAGATTTAGCATTTAAATCAGGGGTTAGTTATGAATCAATTAGAAAATTTGAAGCTATAGGTGAAATATCACTTAAATCATTAATTCAAATTTAAAAAGTATTAAATACATTAGAAGATTTTAAAGAATTATTTATTCATACACAAATTACAAATTTAAAAGTTATAAATAATAAAATATAGTTAATAAATCACATTAATTTATATAAATAATTAAAA
>CAJKZK010000031.1 GCA_905204225.1 uncultured Bacillota bacterium | reverse complement strand
TGGTAATGCACTTAATTTCATTGAAAATGAAGATATATATTCTTTATTTGGTAATTTAATTGACAATTCAATTGAAGCAGTCAATCAATTAGATGATAATGAAAAAATAATTTCTTTAAAAATAAAACAAGTAGATAATATTGTCTCTATTTCTATAAAAAATGGATATAAAGGTAAAATACAAATGGAAAATAATTTACCTTTATCAAAAAAAGAAGATAATATTCATCATGGTTTTGGCATGAAAAGTATCAAGATGGTATGTGAAAAATACAATGGAAATTTAAGACTAAATATTGAAAACAATATTTTTATTGTTACTATTCTTTTTATTAAAAGAAGTGACTAATGGGTATTGAAATAACGAAATATGAATAAATGATTGTTAACAGCATTATATAATTAATGCTTAAAAATAGAAAGTCTAATAAGTCACATACAATAGCTGATATTTCCCCCAACACCACTATGTTGCATTTAATTATTTAATTAACAAATTAACATTTTTTTATTACATATTTTTAAATTGTTGAAATTTAGCAACAAAATCAAATATACTAAAAAAAAGGGAGCAAAAAATTATGCAAGATCTAAAAGAATTAATTGGAAAGAAAGTTAAAGGGGCACGTGGAGAAGGTGTCATCACTGCAATCGATGTCAAAGGAAACATTGAAGTGAACTATGGCGGAAAAAAATTCAAGCATCCTAGTTTTTCATTAGAAAAAGGAATGATAAAGCTTGTTGAAGATGTTCCAGCAAAAGAAGAAAGCAAATAATACATTTACGAAATAATTCTAAAATAGCTTTTAGAGTTTTTTTCAATAAAAAGAGGTTTTTTAAAAATAATCTTAGTAAAACTCTTAGAAATTGTGGAGTAAAAAAATAATGATACGAGAAACAAATCGTATCTTTTTTAATACCCAAAAATATATTTTAATATTAACAAAATATCTACTAAAAATAATTTGAAATCATTTGAATATTTAGATTATTTATTAAATGAATTAGAACCACTTAATGAAAAAGATAGAATTTAGCTCTCTTAAATAAAAAGGATGCATAAGCATTTACACATACGCATCCTATTATTTTACGTTTTAGAGAATAATTAATTAAAAACTAACAATGTAACAATAAAACCATTTCTCTTAAAACTTTACAAGCTACTGCAGTAGAAACACCACTTGCATCATAATGAGGTGATAATTCAACAATATCTGCACCTACAATATTATGTAATCCTTTCATATCTAAGATAGCTTGTTGTAATTCTTTATAAGTAATTCCACCTGCTTCTGGAGTTCCTGTACCAGGGAAAATTGATGGATCAAGAACATCTAAATCAATTGTAATATAAACTGGTTTATCTTTTAATGCTTCAATACATTTATCTAAGCCCACTAAATCGAATTTTCTTAAATGTGTATGTCCTTCATTAGCCCATTTAAATTCACTAGAATCACCAGAGCGAATACCAAATTGATAAATTCTTCCATCACCTAATAAATCATAACATTTTCTTAAAACTGTCGCATGAGATAATTCTCTTCCTAAAAATTCTTCTCTTAAATCTGTATGAGCATCGAAATGAATTATATGTAAATCTGGATATTTTTTAATATATTCTCTTATTGTTCCTAAAGTAACTAAATGTTCTCCACCTATCATCATTGTTTTTTTATTATCATCAAGAATACATTTTGTTACTCTGCTAATTTCATCTAAATCTTTTTCAACATCACCCATAGGTAAATCTAAATCACCAATATCACATGTTTTAACATCTTTTAAATCCATATCAAAATATGGTGAATACCATTCTAAGCCAATAGAATCTTGTCTTATAGCAGGACCTGCAAATCTAGTTCCTGGTCTAAATGAACATGTTGCATCCATTGGTGAAGAAAATATTACAATATTAGATTCTTCATAAGTGTTATCGCAACTTTGAAACACTGATAAATTTCTTTCAAAATGATTCATATTAAGTTAATCCTCCTTTTTAATATCTACAACTTTTATAAATCCTACATTTGAATCAGACATAATTGTTCCTTTTGATCTTACATAATATTTATACATGTCTATAATATTTTTAGTAATTCTTTCTCCAGGAATTAAAATTGGTATTCCTGGTGGATAAATCATTACACTTTCACAAGATATTTGTCCTTCTGCTGAAGAAATAGGTACTACTTTATATTGAGAAAAATAAGCCTGTCTAGGTGAAATTGCTAAATCAGCATAATCATAATTTAAGATTGGTACACGATGTTTTTTACCTTTTTGATAATATTTATTAGACATATCTTTAAATGCTTCTATAAGCTTATCGACATCATCTTTAGTAGAACCAATAGCTAAAATTGCTAGTACTAAATAAGTTTCCGCTAATTCTAATTGAATATTATAATTTTTTCTTATTTCATAATACACTTGGAATCCAGACATTCTTAATCCATCAACTTTAATAACTAATCTAGTTTCATCAAAAGAAAATCTTCCTGTATTATCATTATCGCAATATGATTTATCTAAAACATGTATACCAGGTATTTTATTAAGATTATTTCTAGCATATTCTGCTAATTTTAAATTTTCTTTTAAAACTTTTTTACCTTCAAAAACCATATATTTTCTTGTTGCATCTAAAGAAGCAAGCAACAAATGAGAAGGTGAAGTTGATCCAAACATTGAATATGTTTTTCTAATTCTTTGATAATCTACTCTATTTCCTTTAATTAATAAAGCACTAGATTGAGTAAGAGAACCACAAGTTTTATGAATTGATAAAGAAGCAATATCTGCACCTGCTTGCATGCTTGATAAAGGTAATTCATTATTAAAATGTAAATGCGCTCCATGAGCTTCATCAACCATAACAATCATGTTTCTTTTATGTGCTTCTTCTACTATAGTTTTTAAATCAGAACATACTCCAAAATAAGTTGGATTAATAACAAATATAGCTGTAGCATCTAAATTGTTATCCATTGCATTAATATAATCTTCGACTTTAACACCATTACTAATACCATTTTCTGGATCAAAATCAGGCTCTACAAATACTGGTATTGCCCCTGAAACAATCAATGCATTAATAGCAGATTTATGAACATTTCTTGGTAAAATAATTTTTTCACCAGAATTAACACAACCCATAATCATTGTCATAATTCCAGAAGTGGTACCATTAATTAAAAATATTGCTTTATCAGCATCATAAGCTTCCGCTAGTAACATTTCACTTTCAAAAATAACACCAGTACCTTTATATAAATTATCTATTCCAATAGGTGCATTTATATCAGCTTGATAAACTTTAATACCTATTAAATCTGTAAATTCATTATGAATTCTTCCCATTTTATGTCCAGGCACATCAAAAGGGACAGGATTAGAATCAATATATTTTTTAATCGCCGTTAATAAAGGCGTCTTTTTTTGTTTAGATGATTTCATTCTTAAACCTTCATTAAAGAAAGATATAATCTTTCTACATATTAAATATATCTATATACAATGTTAAAAGCAATCATTATTTTTACTATTTTTTATCAAAATATTTTTAATACTAAAATCATTCAGTTAGTTATATTTAACTATTTATTTATTGACTATTTAAACTTTAATGATAAAATTATGTTGTAAAGGAGCTAACTATGGAAGAAATTGAATTCCGTTATGACACACAATTACTCATTGAAGGAAAAAATCTCAATGAAGATAAAATCAATGAATATTTTTTAACACATTTCAAAGGTGATTGCTTATTAGCAGTTGGCGATGATGAATTAATTAAAATTCATTTTCACACTAATGAACCTTGGAAAGTTCTTGAATATTGTGCTTCTTTAGGTGAAATCTACGATATCGTTGTTGAAGATATGGTTAGACAAGCTAAAGGTTTACATGGTTAATATTCATTAAATTATTTAAAAATCATTTAATTATTTATTGTAATTAAAAATATCTGGATTTTAGTCCAGATATTTTTTTATTATAATTATTTTCCTTATAAATTATTATTCTACTTTATCTTCTTCAGTAGTTTTTGTTTCGATAACTTCTTCTTTATTATCTTTTTTAAAGCTAACTAAAACTCTAGTTAAGATACCTAAGATAAGAGCACAAGCAACTTCTGTAATTGTAACTTGACCAAATGATAATGTCATTCCACCAATACCTGCAATTAAGATAACTGAGACAACGAATAAATTTCTATTATCATTTAAATCTACATCTTGAATCATTTTTAATCCAGATACAGCGATAAAACCATATAAAGCAATACAAACTCCACCCATAACACATGAAGGAATTGTAGCTAAGAATGTTACAAATGGACCAACGAATGAAGCAACAATACACATAATAGCAGTTGTAAAGATTGTTGATACTGATGCATTTCTACTAATAGCAACACAACCAACTGATTCACCATAAGTAGTATTTGGGCAACCACCAAAGATAGCACCAGCCATAGAACCAACACCATCACCAAGTAATGTTTTATCAAGACCTGGATCAACTAATAAATCACTACCAATAACTGTTGATAAGTTTTTATGATCAGCAATATGTTCAGCAAAGACAACGAATGCAACTGGAACATAAGCAACTGCAATTGTTCCTAATCTAGCCCAAGTAAATTCACCAAATCCTTTAAATGCAGTTAAGAAAGTAAAATCTGGATACCATTTAATATCAGCAAATAAACCAAAATTAATTACTTTTAAAGCGTCAACGTTAAATAAATGGCCAAAACCAGTAAAGATAGCTGCTAAAGCATAACCTGCTAAAATACCAAGAATAAATGGTATCATTTTTACCATCTTTTTACCATAAACTGAACATGCAACAGTAACACCTAATGTAACAAGTCCACATAAAATAGCTATATATGGATTGCAAATTGAAGCTCCTGCAGCATCTTTAAGACCACCAGCAAATAAATCTCCAATAGCATTTCCTGCTAAACTTAAACCGATAATTGCAACTGTTGGGCCAACGACAACTGCTGGCATTAATTTATTTACCCAACCGACACCAAATTTTTTAACTATTAAAGCTAAGATAACATATACTAAACCTGCTAATACTGCACCAATGATTAAGCCTAAATATCCAACACTCATTGATACACCACCTGCAAATGCTGCAAGCATACTTCCTATGAAAGCAAATGAACTTCCTAAGAAAACAGGGCTTTTAAATTTTGTAAATAATAAATAAACGATTGTTCCAATACCTGCGCCAAATAATGCTGCAGATTGACTCATTCCGTTACCAACGATTGCTGGTACAGCAATTGTAGCTGCTAAAATTGCTAAAACTTGTTGAAAGGCAAAGATTAATGTTTTGCCAAATGGTGGACGGTCATGTACACCATAGATTAAATTGTTTTCCATGTTTTTTCTCCCATTCTTTTAATCTTTTGAATATAATGAAACATTCATTTCTCCATCTGTTTCATTAAATTTGACTGCAACTACTTCATCAAGTGAGGTAGGGACATTCTTTCCAACATAATCAGCTCTTATTGGTAATTCACGATGCCCTCGGTCTATAAGCACCGCTAGCTGAATTGTTTTTGGACGCCCAAGTTTCATAATTGCGTCTATTGCCGCTCTTACAGTTCTACCAGTAAAAATAACATCATCGCATAGAATAACTTTTTTCCCTTTAATGTCAAAGTCTATGTGAGAATCACTTACTAATGGCATTTGTCCTAACTCTGATAAATCATCACGATACAAAGTTATGTCCAAAGTCCCCGATAGCAATTCTCTCCCATCAATTTGTTTAATTTTCTCTTTGATGAGATTAGCCATTGGCACACCCCTTGTCTTAATACCTATCAAGACAACATCTTCTACACCATTGTTCTTTTCAATGATTTCGTGCGAAATACGGCTCAATGCTCTTTGCATTGCTATTTCATTAAATAAAACGGTCTTTAATCTCATTTCATTTACCTCCTAAATGAAAAAATGCCTTGTCACAAACGCGACAAGACACTTGAAATCTTTTAATTGTAATATAGCCTCAGCTACATTTTTGAATCTTGTCGGCATCTCTTGTACCAAATTAAAGATTATTTTATTCCCTTATAGTTTAACAACCCACATAAAAAAAATCAAACATTTTTTAATTATTTTTTTATTACATCATTTTAATAATTATAGTAATGATTTTTAATTAGTGATTTTATTATAAATAAACTAAGAAAAAAAATTAAAAAAAATAATTAATTGTTAATGAAAAATACAAACTATAGATTTATAATAAAAAAAGTTTGTGAGGAAAATAAAATGGCAAAATATATATTTGTTACAGGCGGTGTTGTATCTTCTTTAGGAAAAGGTATAGCCGCATCTAGTATTGGAAGATTACTAAAAAATCGTGGATTAAAAGTTTTTATGCAAAAATTTGATCCATATATTAATGTTGACCCAGGTACAATGTCACCATATCAACATGGTGAAGTATTTGTTACTGATGATGGAGCTGAAACAGACCTTGATTTAGGTCATTATGAAAGATTTATTGATGAAAACTTAACAAAAGAATCAAATATTACTTCTGGTAAAGTTTATTCAACAGTCATTGAAAAAGAAAGACGTGGAGATTATTTAGGTAAGACTGTCCAAGTAATTCCACATATTACTAATGAAATTAAAGAAAAAGCATTGTTAGCAGGTGAAGTATCCAAAGCTGATGTTGTTATTACAGAAATTGGTGGTACAGTTGGTGATATTGAATCATTACCTTTTTTAGAAGCAATTAGACAATTAAGAAGAGATGTTGGGGCTCAAAATACTTTTTTTATTCATAATACTTTAGTTCCTTATTTAAGAGCAGCTGATGAATTAAAAACTAAACCTACTCAACATAGTGTCAAAGAATTAAGATCTATTGGTATTCAACCAGATATGATTATTTTAAGAACTGAAGTTGATATTAATGAACAAATGAAAGAAAAAATTGCTTTATTTTGTGATGTAAAAAAAGAAGCAGTTATTCAAGCTAAAGACGCTCCTATTTTATATGAAGTAGTAACAAGTCTTCATGCTCAACATGTTGATGATTATATTTGTGATTATTTTGGTTTCCATACTAAGCCTATTGATATGAGTGAATGGAATGCTTTAATTGATAGAATTAAAAATCTTCAAGGTGAAATTAATATTGCTTTAGTAGGAAAATATGTTCAATTACATGATGCTTACTTATCTGTTAATGAAGCATTAAAACATGCTGGATATGCTTTAAATAAAAAAATTAAAATTGATTGGGTTTCTGCTGAAGAATTAACAGAAGAAAATCATGTTGAAAGATTAAAAAATGCCGATGGAATTCTTGTCCCTGGTGGATTTGGTATTAGAGCTGTTGAAGGTAAAATTCTTGCTATAAATTATGCTAGAACTAATAATATTCCATTTTTAGGAATTTGTTTAGGTATGCAATTATGCGCAATTGAATTTGCTAGAAATGTTTTAAATTTAAAAGATGCATCTTCTACAGAATTTGATGAAAATACATCTAATCCAGTTATAACTATTCTTGATGATAAAGCTAATATTGTTAATAAAGGTGGTACATTAAGATTAGGTTTATATAATTGTACTTTAAAAGATAATACTTTAGCATATTCTTTATATAATAAAAAACACATTCAAGAAAGACATCGTCATCGTTATGAATTTAATAATGCCTATTTAAAATCATTTGAAGAAAATGGTTTAATTGCTTCAGGTATTAATGAAGATAAAAATTTAGTAGAAATTCTTGAATTAAAAAATCATCCTTATTTTATTGCAAGTCAATTCCATCCAGAATTTTTATCAAGACCAAATAGACCTCACCCATTATTTTATGGTTTTATAAAAAATTCTATTGAATATCAAAATAAAAAAAATAAATAAATTTTAATAACATGAAAAAGCACATTACATTACTCCTTTGTTTATTACTTACTAGTTGTAATATAATTAACAACTCTATTGTTAATTCAACTTCTAGTTCCATCAATTCAAGTGTTAGTAACTCTACTAGCACTATTTTAAGTAGTTCCACTAGCAGTAACAGTTCTTCTATTTCAAGTTCATCTCATAGCAGCGTGAATAAAAATGATAATATTACTAGAGAATTACATTTATTAGCCACTAATGATTTTCATGGATCTATAGAAGAAAATGGTTCGGAACTTGGTTTATTAAAATACGGTACTTTTTTTAAAAATAAAAGAAAAGAAGATAATACTCTTATTTTAAATTCAGGAGATATGTGGCAAGGTTCAATTTTGTCTAATTCTAATCGTGGTGAATTCTTAACTAAAGTTATGAATAATATAGGTTTTGATTGTTTTACTTTAGGTAATCATGAATTTGATTGGTCAACTAAATATATTAAGCAAAATAAAGCTTTATATGATATCGATACTAATTATCAAACACCTTTTTTATGTGCTAATTTATATAATTATGATTTAGAAAATAATATTGTTCTTGATCAAGCTAGCGATATAGCATCTAGTTATACTATAAAAGAATTAGAAAATGGTTTAAAAGTTGGTATTATTGGAGTTATTGGTGAAAAATAAATAACTTCGATTACTTCTAATTATATTGATAATTATACTTTTGTTAATCCAACAAATGTTATTAAAGATTTATCTAACGAATTAAAAGTTAATCAAAATTGTGATGTAGTAATTGTTGATGCGCATACTTCTTTTGATCAAATAGATACTTCTATTACTGATATTAGTCCTATTAGTAATAAAAGATACACTGATGCTGTTTTTTGTGCTCATTCTCATCAATATGAAAAATATTTAATTAATAATGTTCCTTTTATTCAAGCAAGCTGTAATGGTCAATCTTATGGTGAAATAAATTTATCAATTACTAATGGTGAAATAAGTTTAATGAATTATTCTAATCATGAAAATGATGTTAGTGAAATAACATCTATTAAAAATTATGATGAAGATTTAGTATCATTATATAATCAATATAATACTCAAGAAATTCAAGATATTGCTAATGAAACTTTAGGTAATTTTAATGGATATATGACTAATAGTTGTTCTTCTACTATTTCTTTTCCTAACTTAGTTGCTACCGCGATTGCAAAAGAAGCACTAAGTCAAGGATATGATATTGATTTTAGTTTAGTTAATAAATCAAGAAGTTCAATTAATAAAGGTAATTTAACTTATTCTTCTTTATATAAAGCTTTACCTTTTGATAATGAAATTTTAGTTATTGAAGCTAAAGGAAATGAGATTTATAATCAAGCAAGTTATAATAGTGTTTATAATGTTAATGCTATTTCTCTTGATCAAAATAAAACATATAAAGTTGCAGTTTTAGATTATATTGCTCTACATAGAAATGTTTATAGAAAATATGATTATTTTTCATCTCATAAATTAATTGGTTCATTAACAAATAATAATGAAGTTTATAATTATAGAGATATTACCGCTAATTATATTCGTAAAAATAAAAAAATAAATTATAAAGATTATAGTAAATTAGATTCTCATTATAATGTTTAGTATTTAAAATATCTGGAAATAATATTACTTGAGGAAGGTAATATGGATAAACAAATTATTTTAAATCATTTTTTAAGTGCTATTATTATGGGGCAAGAAATATTTTCAATTTATAAAGATAAAGCTAAAGATGAAAAACTTAAAAACATTATAGAAGATTTTATTAATTCATTAATAAATCAAAAAAAAGAAATGGAAAAATATATATCTAAAACATTTCAAATTAATGAAGAATTATCTCTTCTTCAAAAAAATGCATTAATGTTAGAAAAAATAAAAACTAAAAAGATTAATAATGACTATTCATTATGCATTAATATTATTAAAACAATGGATAAAGCAATTGTTGGTGCTTTAAATTATTTTTATAAATGTGATAAAGAAATTAGATCTAGTATTAAAGAAATTGTAGAAAATACATTATCTAATTATGATAACATAATTGGAAAATTAAAAAATTATATAATTAAAGATTTATCCTAAAGCAACATCTAGAACCATCATTAAAACAAATCCAATTATAAATCCCCATGTTCCTAAATGAGGATTTTTTTCTATTTTAGCATCAGGAATTAAGTCTTCTGCTACAACAAATAACATTGCTCCTGCTGCAAACGATAATAACCATGGTTGTAAAAATGTTAAATATTTAGCTAAGAAGAATCCTATAATCGCAGCAACTGGTTCTACTGCTCCACTACCCATACCAAATAAAAATGATTTATTTTTATTATGCATTATTTCTTCTAATGGTAAAGAAACTGCAGCCCCTTCAGGAAAATTTTGTATTGCAATACCAATAGCTAGACCTAAAGCACTAATATAACTCGCATCTGTATTAATTAATGAAGCACTGCCAAAAGCAAAACCTACTGCTAACCCTTCAGGAATATTATGAATAGTAACTGCTAAAAACAATTTAATAGACTTATCAATTTTAACATGAGGTCCTTCTTCTTCATTAGTGCCTTTATGAAAATGAGGAATAATTTTATCTAAACCAACTAAAAATAATCCTCCTAATATAATTCCTATTGCAGCAGGTATAAAACTTAATTTACCCATATTTTCTTCTGTTTGAGATAAAGAAGGAATAATAAGCGACCAAATAGAAGCTGCAACCATTATTCCACCTGCAAAGCCTAAAAATAAAGTATTTAATTTTTGAGAAATATTATTTTTAAATAAATAAATTGTAGCAGCTCCTAATGTTGTAGCAATAAATATAATACTAAATCCTAAAATAATTAATAATAAATGAGACATATTTTTTACCTCCTACAATATTATTACACATTATAAGTTAGTCATGTATAACTAATTAATATTTTTGTTTATTTTTATTCTTGAAAAAACCTTAATAATAATTAATAATTAAATTGAAAAGGTTATATTATTTATGGCAAATGTTTATGATTATTTATCTTGGCGAGGTGATTTATCATTTAAACAAGATAATTTCAATGAAGTTGATGGTTTAATTTTAGCTAAATTAGCATATATTCCTTATGAATATTTTCCAGTATCATTAGAAAATAATTCTGCTCAAATTAAAGATATTGCAGTAGAAATGCTTTCTAATTCTCATATTGTACAAGATATTTTATGGAAAGATGATGTTAAAATGCTTGAATATCTTGTTGATGCTGAAAGATTTAGAAATCTAAGAATTTCTAATTACAAAAAATTAACAGATACCGAATCTCAAACACAATTTTCTGCGATAACTATTGAATTAGATAAAGATTTATTTTTTATTTCTTATCGTGGGACTGATGATACTTTAGTCGGCTGGAAAGAAGATTTAAATATGAGTTTTACATGTCCAGTTCCTGGTCAAGAATTAGCTAGAAAATATTTTGAAGAAATAAGTTCATTACACAAAGGAAAATATATTTTAGGTGGACATTCTAAAGGTGGAAATCAAGCTATTTATGCTTCTTTATTTTGCCCTAGTGAAATAAGAAAAAATATTATTCAAATCTTCAATTTTGATGGCCCAGGATTTTATGATAAAATCTTACAAATGCCAGAATACAAAGAAATATGTGACAGAATTAAAACATTTGTTCCTCAATCATCTATTGTAGGAATGTTGTTAAGCCATGAAGAAAAATATATTATTGTTCATAGCACTCAAAGAAATGGAATCATGCAACATGACATGTCTACATGGGAAATCCAAAGAACTAAATTTGAATATTTAGAAGCAGTCGATAATACTAGTAAATTTATTAATTTTACTGTCAAAGACTGGTTAACAAGTATGGAACCAAAACAAAGAGAAATATTTGTTGATACAATATATAAAATATTATTAGAAACTAACGCTAAAACTGTTACTGAATTAAATGAAAATTGGTTAAAAACAGCTTTAATTGTGCTTAAATCAGTTAAATCTCTTGATGAACAAACTAAAAAAGCAGTTAATAGTACTTTAAATTCTTTAAAAACAAGCACTAAAAAATGGTTTATTAAATATAATTCAAAAAATAAATTGCCAAATAATCTCAAATAAAAACTATATTAGTTTTAGATTTATTTCTTAACTAATATAGTTATTTTTTTAATAAATAATTACTGTGCCGTCTTCCTTAACTTCTATTTGATCACCAGTTTTAACTGTAGATAAAAATTCTTCACCTAAACGATCAATAGCAATTAAACCAACATCATTCCAAACATTAGATAAAATAATTCCAGATGCTGCTAATGGATCAATAGATTCACTAAATAACCATACTTTAGGAGCTAAATTTCTTACTGCTACTGTTTGAATAACCATTCCTCCAGTAGTAGAGCCAATAGTTTGAGGCAAACATAATGCTTTATTTGTAATATTCTTTTTATATAAATCTGGATTATTTTGATCACCTACAATAATTTTTTTACTAGTAGGTAATAAAGCACTTGTTTGGAAACTTGCAAGTGTATTTAATCCTTGATGAGAAACAACAGCTTCTCCTTTAAAAGTGCCAGGAAATAAGACACGTCCTTTAAATTCTTTCATTATTTTACTTGTTCCTTTCCAACAATTATATTTAATATTTCTTCATCTTTATAATATCTTGATTTTGAATATGTTCTTAATTTATTTGAATTAGTAATAATTGGTTTAGCACCTGCTACTGGATTATCTACATACATAAGTGGGCAAATATAAGATAAATGCGCTCCGGTTGATAATAATTTTTCGTATCTATCATCTTTTTTAAATTCTTTTATGACTGCTGGAGAAGCAGTTAAAATAGTATTACAAACCAATTTTTCTTTTCCACTTTCTTTTAATCCATTAACAATTTTATCTGTCCAATCTTGAAGTTGTTTTAAAGTTAAATGAGGACATCCAATAAAACATTTATGTGGTTTAGCATTAGTCTTTTTCCACATAATTGGATATGATTTATAAACTCTTTCTAATTCTTCATCATCAATAATATATTCTTTTGCATTATCTTTAATTAAACCTAAAGATAATTCTTTAGCTTCAGGAGTAATTTTATCAATATGATATAAGCCAACTGCTCCATTAGAAGCTGTAGCCGCACCAAAATCTTTTAAATAAGCAATAGTATCTTCATCAGGTAAATCTTTTAAATATTTATCTAATCCATATACATAAGGAACTTCTTGCATTACTTTCATACCAATAGCACTTCCTAATATTTGTGCTTCTGGTTTTTTAGTTGTTTTAACAATAATTTTCCATGTAGCTTTTCTTCCTTCATCAGTTAAAAATCCAAAATTAGGAGCTAAGCCAAGAATAGTTCCAAATGTATCTAATATTCCTGAATTTCTATTACATCTAGCACCTAAAACTGAATTAGCAAAAACAACAGCTGAAGATTCACTCCAAGAAATAATATCTCCTTTTTTAGGTGTATTACCTACTTCTTTTAAATAACAGGTACAAGTAAAGCCAGTTTTATCTCTTAAACCAATTTTCTTTAATTGATCTTCATAATGATTTTGCATACCATACATTATTTTAGAAAAAACAAATTTTTCAATTGGTCCACAGCTAACATTTTCATAATCTAATGGTCTAGGATCCATAGTAAAAGATGAATCTACTTTTAATTTTGCATTAATAAGTTCATCCATTAAAGGATATACAGGTTTTAACATTGAAATACCAAATGATGTAACAAAATGGCCTTTTTTATATGTTAATGGTACTAATCTATCAGCGTCAAACATATCACCATATCTAACTAAAACTTCCATCATTTTAGCTTTTGTTGGTCCATCTCTACCATTTAATATTTCTTTTTGTTCTTTTGTAAGTTTCATTTTTGGTTCATACATATTTTTTTACCTCATTATATTTTCATACTAGCTTCGTAAGCTTCCCAAATAACAGTTCTTAAATTACCAACTTTATTACAATCACCAATGAATGTAACTTTATTATTCTTTTTAAAGATTGGATTAGATTTATATCCAATAGATAAAATTACATTATCACAAGGAACATTAAATTCTTTACCATTTTTATCTTTACAAATAATTTCATTATCTTTTATTTCTATTAAAGTTGCTTCTAAATAAACTGGTATTTTATGTAAAGCAAAATAATCTCTTAAATATTGACTATTTGCCATACATATACCTTTTTGTTTTATTAAGTCATCTTTCATTTCAATAATTATTGGTTTTTTACCTGATAAATATAATTCATATGCAATTTCACATCCAGTTAAACCGCCACCAATAACACATACATTATCTTTTACATCTTTACCTAATAAATATTCACATGCTTCTATTCCTTTTTCTATACCCTTAATATGAGGCATAATTGGTTTACTACCTGTTGCAATAATATATTTATCAGCTTGAATAGAAGATAAATCTTTCACTTCAGTATTAAATTTAATTGGTATATTTAATTCTTTCATTTGCAATTCATACCAAGATAATAAATCTCTTAATTTTCCTTTAAATGAAGCTCTACTAGCAGGAATAAAAATACCACCTAATTTATCACTCTTTTCATAAATTATTGGATTATGGCCTCTTAATTTTAAGACTCTAGCTGCTTCCATTCCACCTATACCACCACCAATAATAGCGACAGTTTTACTCTTTTTAGCGGGTTTAATATAATGTTTATTTGTTTGCATTGTTTCAGCATTAACGGCACATCTAGCCATATGTAAAGCATCAGACAAATCTTGATCATTAGCGACACCTTTATAATGACACATATTAAAACAACCATTATGACAACATATGCAAGGTCTAATTTCTTTTTCTTTGCCTTCCATTAATTTGCTTACCCATGCTCCATCTGCTAAAAACGGTCTAGCAAATCCAACAGCATCAAGTTTATTTTCTTTTATAGCTCTAGCGCCTACTAATGGATCAATTCTACCTGCTGCGACAACTGGAATAGTAACAAAATTTTTAATATGTTCAACATCTTCTAAATTACAATTTTCAGGCATATAAATTGGTGGATGTGCCCAATACCAAGCATCATAAGTTCCATTATCACAATTTAACATATCATATCCAGCATCTTGAAGGTATTTACTTGCTTTTTCTGCTTCTAACATATCTCTACCTGCTTCAATATATTCTTCATTAGGTAAAGCACCACTTCTAAATCCTTTAGTTTTACTTAATACAGAAAATCTCAAAGATACTGGGAAATCATCTCCACAAGCTTTTTTAATTGCTTTAACAATTTCTACTGGAAAACGATATCTATTTTCAAAACTTCCACCATATTCATCTTCACGTTTATTGATATATTTTAAAGTAAATTGATCAAGTAAATATCCTTCATGAACTGCATGAATTTCCACTCCATCAACATCTGCTTCTTTACATAATTTTGCAGTCTTAGCAAATGCATCAATAAATTCTTGAATTTCTTTTTTACTTAAAGCTCTTGAAGGAACTTTATCTGACCATCTATTAGGAGAAGGTGAACTTGATGCACAAATTTTATCTAAATTCATAATAGGTTTAGATAAAACTCTTAAAACTGGATTAGTATATAAAGTTTCCATCATTTTATCAATAGTAAAACTTCTACCAAAACCTGCAGTTAATTGAATAAATAATTTAGCTCCTGTAGCATGTACTTCTTTCATAAATTCTTTTAAATCTTTATACATACTCTTATTTTTATATAACCATTGTCCAAACATTGGATTATAAACTGGTTGAATACCAGGAAGAATTAAACCAACATTATTTTTAGCTTTATCTAAAATAAATTTACTTGCTTCTTTATCAAAATGATTAATTTCCATCCAACCAAATAAGCTAGTTCCACCCATACTAGTCATTACAATTCTATTCTTTATTTCAACATTTCCTATTTTCCAAGGAGTAAATAAAGGCTCTAAATTTTTATCCATAATTTTTCCTTTTCTTTAAATCAATATCATAATATATTGATATTAAAATATCGATTCATTATAAAAATATTTTATCATGCAAATTATTAAAATTAAATAGCAATAATTTACATAAATATATACATTCCACCTTTATTTAATCATTCATTATTTATTTCTCTTCATATATATAGAGCTTTTAAAACTATGTTTTGGCCCAAAAAATTTTTAT
>CAJKZK010000030.1 GCA_905204225.1 uncultured Bacillota bacterium | reverse complement strand
GCATACGAGATCACTGTGTGACTGGAGTTCAGACGTGTGCTCTTCCGATCTACTAGTTTTCGTTATTAATAAAAAAGTAACATTAACTAGTTATTTTTTTAATTTATTAATTTAATAACCAATCTTCAAGACTAATTACTTCAATTCCTTCTTCTGTAAAATATGGTTTTATTGAATCTTTAACAATTATTATTTTTCTATAATTATCTTTTATTTTTATTAGTGATTTTTTTTCTTGGATTTGTTTTTCAATAGTTTCCATTGAATATGCAGACTGAATATATATTTTTTCATTAATTTTATTACATATAAAATCTGTTTCTAATTGCTTAATAATATAATTTCCGTTATCATTTTTTTCACTAATCTCGACAACTCCTACATCTACACAATAACCTCTATTAATCAATTCATTATAAATTATATTTTCCATAATATGTGTTGGTTCTGTTTGTCTAAAATTAATTAATGCGTTACGTAATCCAATATCAGTAAAATAATATTTTGATTTAGATCCAATATATTTTTTTCCTTTTATATCATATCTCAATGCTTCAGACAACAAAAATGCATCTTTTATAAATTGAATATGTTTTTTAATTGCAACATGACTATAAGATATTTTTTCAACACTTTTAAATGTGTTTTCTAAATTTGTTGGACTTGTATATGATCCGATTGAACTTGATAATATGCATAATAATTTTTCAAATGAATTTATATCTCTAATTCCATTTCTTTCTGTAATATCTTTTATATATATTTCAGAAAATAAATTTTTAAGATATGCTTGTTTTTCTTCTTGACTATTTATGCTTAATAAGTAAGGCATTCCACCATAATATTGATATTCTAAATATGCTTTATTAAATGATAATGATGATGCATTATAAAATTCTTTAAATGATAAAGGATATAAATGAATTTGGTCACCTCTTCCTCTAAATTCAGTAATAATATCACTAGATAACATTTTTGAATTACTTCCTGTAACATAAACATCAAAATTGTCACGTTTTAAAAAACCGTTTAAAACCATAACAAAATTATCTAATAATTGAATTTCATCTAATAATAAATAATATGAATCTATTTCGTTAGTTAAATCGTTAATATAAAGAATGAATTTTTTAGGATTGACTATATAGTTATTTTTAGAATCATATTTTAATGTTTTTTCTTCTGGCAAGTATTTATCTAGTTTCATTACATCATCAAAAGAATCAAACGAAAAACTTATTATTTTATTTTGATTGATATTATTTGAAATCAAATAATCTCTATATAATTTATTAAGCAAATATGATTTTCCACATCTTCTTAATCCAGTAATAATTTTTATTAATCCATTGTTCTTTTTTTGAATAATTTGATTTAAATATTTATCTCTATTAATAATCATTCTAATTTACCTACTTTTTTTGCAAGTTCTTGCCTTTTTCGTACTTATATTATAAACTAAATTTTAATTTATTTTCAATATCTACCTACTTTTTTTGCAAGTTCTTGTATTTTTCGTAGATTAATTGCTTTATTATCTAACTCCATATTTGCAATCGCAAATAATTTTTTTTATCTAAAAGCCACAAGAACCATTTTGATTTCAAAAAAATTAATTTCAATATATTTTATTTTTTGATATTAAAACTCTTCACTTTGTTTAGTTAATTTTTCTCTAATATTTTCATTGTCAATTAGGTTTTATAATAAAAATTGCATTTTTCCAACCATTATCGTTTGATATATTGCATTTTTCCAACTTTAAAATGTTAAAAAATTACATTTTTCTAGAATTATTAGTTTTTACGTACTTTTTTTGCAAGTTCTTGTATTTTTCGTAGATTAATTTTTTAACTTCTTGTTGAATGGCAATTCTTTTAAGCATGATTTAGATACTAATTATTTTATTCTTCTTATTAATTCAGTTGATTAAAATATTTAAATTGATATTGTTATAAACTTACTTATATAAAGTATTAAATCTTTTTGTAAATTTACTTGATTTATAATTAATAATATTCCTTATAATCATGAAACTTAGTTAGAAAAGTATATATCTATTTAATTTAAAAAATCTTTATTAAGGTATTATTTTTTTATTCAAATAATTATATATTCTTGGAAAAATAATAAATAATTTAAAATTTTTGTATAAATATTATTTTTTGAACCAAATTATTATTGAGGTGAATAAAATTTATGAAAAACTTATTTAAAAATATAAAAAATTGGAATTCAACTTTGAAAGTTGGAAGCGTGATTGCACTTGGAGGAGCAATAATCGTTGGCACGAGCTTAATATACGCTAGTAGAGATACTTCATCATCGTTAACTAATTCTATTGATATAGTTACTCCTTCGATTAGTGAAGATCCTGTTGATAATAAAGTTGAAGAAATTTTAAGACCATATACTGTTGATTGTGAAGTGGTTCATTATTTTTATGATAAAAATGATACTGACGATTTAAAAGAAAAATCAATCGTATTAGTACCATCATCGTCAAGAACTTATATGAAATCAGAAGGATGTGATTATACATATAATAATAGCGATTTTGAAGTAGTAGCGTCTGTTTCGGGAACAATTACAGAAAAAATGACTGATAAAATATATGGTGAATTAGTTGTTTTAACTCATGAAAATGGAACAAAATTTATTTATTCTTCTTTAAGTGATGTGAAAGTAAATAAAGGACAAAATATTAAACAAGGTGATGTTATTGCTATGTCAGGTACTTCTAATTATACAGAAAATATAGGTAAATCTTTACATTTTGAAATTATAAAAGAAGATACAAAGTTAAATCCAGAAAAAATATACACTAAATCTATTGAAAGTTTATAGTTAAAGTTAATTTTCTAAAAGAACAATTTTGAAATATAAATTGTTTTTTTTTATAAAAAAAATTTTTTTTCTTAAATATATATATTAGAGGAGGTTATGATAAAGCATGTATACATGTCCAATATGCCATAATAATCAAAGAAATTATTTTGGTTTAAAAAATGGAGAAATTTATTGTAGGAAATGTATTTCTTTTATTGGTGAAAAAATAAATAATCAAGAAGAAGTGATAAATAATCCTTTTTTAAATATTAATTATCAATTAAGTGAAGAACAAAAAAAGATTTCTAATAAAGTTGTTGATTTAATTAATAATAAAAAGAATGTTTTAATTAATGCTGTTTGTGGAGCTGGTAAAACAGAATTAGTTTATGAAGTTATATTAAATTGCCTAAAAAAAGGTTATCAAATTGGCTTTGCCATTCCTAGAAAAGATGTTGTTATTGATTTGTATCCTAGAATAAAAGAAGCATTTTCTAATCAACAAGTAGTAGCGGTCTATGGAGGACACCATTCAAATTTAAAAGGAAATATTATAATTCTTACTACTCACCAATTATACCGTTATGAAAATTATTTTGATTTATTAATTTTAGATGAAATAGATGCTTTTCCTTTTCAAAATAATGATACTTTAAATTGTTTTTTTAAGAAGTCTTTAAAAGGTAATTACATCATGATGAGTGCAACCGCGCGTGATAAAATTATTAATGAAGTAAAAAAAGATAATGGTGAAGTATTATTCTTAGATAAAAGGTATCATAATCATCCTCTACCAGTTCCTAAAATGAAATCTATTATTATTGGTAAAATTTTTTATTTATGGTATTTGTTATATTATTTTAAAAAGAAAAAATTACCAGTATTAGTCTTTGTACCTACTATTGATGAATGTGAAGAACTTTATAATAAGTGTAAATTTATAAAAAATGGATATTTTGTTCATTCAAAAAAAGAAGATAGAGAACAAATAATTATGGATTTTAAAAATAATAAATATGATTATTTAATAACTACTTCTGTTTTAGAAAGAGGAGTAACAATTAAAAATTTACAAGTTATAGTTTTTAATGCTGAACATGAATTATATGATGAAAAAAGTTTAATTCAGATTTCAGGAAGGGTAGGTAGAAAAATAGATGCTTATGAAGGAGAAGTGATTTTTATTGCAAGTTACATTACTGAAGAAATGCAAAAGTGTTGTAAAGAAATTATTAGAGCCAACGAAAGTTAATTATTGTTTAGTATGTTATCAACCAATTAATTCTTTTTTTAAAATTAATTTATGTTATAATTGTTTAAAAAATTTACAACCAAAAATAATAATTGTTAATTTAAATTCAGTTAATGGATTTTGTATTTATCCTTATGAAAAAGGTATTAATGATTTATTATTTAGATATAAAGGTTGTTATGATATAGAATTAAATAAAATATTTTTTGATCCATATAAAATATTAATAAAAATTATATTTTATGATTATATAATTGTACCTATTCCTTCTTTTATTGAACATGATAAAAAAAGAGGATTTAATCATGTTTATGAAATGGTAAAATTATTAAATATGCCTATAATTAGTTGCTTAGAAAAAAATAAAGATATAAAACAATCTTCATATCACTTTTCTGAAAGACAAAATATTAGTAATTGTTTAACAGTTAATGATAATATAAAGTTAATAAAAAATAAAAAAGTATTATTAGTTGATGATGTTTTAACTACTGGTTCTACTATGAAATCATGTATTAATTTATTAAAAAATAATCAAGTAAAAAAAATAAATTTTTTAGCTATGTCATATACATGTCGAAAATAGTCATAATTATTGTTATGAAAAAATTATCATATTTAATTATTATAAATTATAATATTTAATGTAGTGAGCAGAGAAAGAAGGTGTAGTAAATGGTAGGGAAAGTAAAGTGGTTTAATGCTGATAAAGGGTATGGTTTCATTAATCGTGGTGAAGGTGAAGATATATTTGTTCATTATTCCCAAATAATGGAAGAAGGATATAGAAGTTTGGAAGAAGGTCAAGAAGTAAAATTTGATTTAGCACAAACTGAAAGAGGATTACAAGCTAAAAAAGTCTATAAAATTGGAGTGTAAACATTAAATAGAGGCGAAAACCTCTATTTTTTTCATGTTGACATAATTTAAAAAATGTTAATATAATTAATTGTGAATTATTATGATTGAAGGATTTAAAAAAATTTATATAAATAACGAATTTGGAATTGGCTTTATGATTAGCCAATTATTTTTTGTTTTTATTTTAAATTATATATTGAATCAATATAATTTTCGTGATAAAAATCAAAGAAAATATAAAATTATAGAATTAAGTATAAGTCTTATTTATATGTTTTTAATTTCTTGCTTATTTGCTGGATATTTAAACTTACCATATTTTTCAGCACCTTTTACTATTATAGATATTATAATGTTTTCTTATTCTTTTACTTTAGTTGCTTATAATATTTTTATTTTAAAAATGAAGCCTTCAAAACAAATAACTACTTCTTTACTTTTTTATTGTTTATATATAACACAATCTAATCTTGCTGGTTGGTTTGGAATATGTAAAGATTATGTTTGGAATTTAAATATAGATATAAATTTTACTTTAATATTTAATCTTTTAGGAATGATATGTATTACTTTATTGATGATTAAATTTAATTTTAAAAAATTTACTTTTATTCCATGGATTATGGTTGTTTTAGTTGTTGGGTATTTTTTATTTTCAATGATTTGTTTTTCTTCTTTTAGAATATATTTTTTAAAATATTGTAGAGATAATTGCTCAGAAGTTTTTATTCTAATATATATTTCATTTATTATTCTTTCTATATTAGTTTATTTAATGATTTATTATAATGCTAAAGAATATAATGAAAAAATGATGGATCAATTAATTATTGATAATAACAAAAATTATATTCAAATGATGCAAATGTCTGAAGATAAATATAAAACAATAAGAAAAATAAATCATGATGTTAAAAATCAATTTATGATGTTAAAAGTATTGTCTGATGAAAAAAAGTTTAGTGAATTAAATGAATATATTAATAATTATTTAAAAAATAATTCAATTGTTGATTCACTCAGTCATTGTGGAAATAAAGTTATAGACGATATATTGAATATTGAATTTTCAAAATGTAAAAAAGAAAATATTGATTTAGATACAAAAATAATTGTACCTCCTACATTAAATATTAATCCAGTTGATTTATGTTCACTTATTATGAACATAGTTGATAATGCACTTAATGAAGTAAAAAAAATGGAAAAGAAAAAAATATATTTAGAGATACAACTAGTTAATACAGCTTTATTAATAAAAACAGAAAATGAAACAAAAATCAAATTCTCTAGAAATGATTTAAATAATTTATTATTAAAAAATAATGAAGATAATTATCATGGCTGGGGCTTAAAAATAGTACAAAATATAGTTGATAAATATAAAGGTTCAATAAAATTAGAATGTGATGATAATTTTGTGGTAACTATAATGATTTTTAATGAGGTGTAATATGAACGAAAAATTTAATATTGCTATATGTGATGATGAAAAAAGTACTTTAGATATTATTGAAAATATAACAAGAACAATATTTTTACAAAAAAATAAATGTGCAGAAGTTGATAGATTTCTTAATGCTGATGAATTAATGACATCTATTAATAAAAAAATATATGATTTAATATTACTTGATATTGATTTAGGGGATAATGATGGAATTAAAGTTGCAAAAATATTTTTTGATAAAGGTATTAAAACTAAAATTGTATTTGTTTCTTCCCATGAAGAAAGAGTTTTTGAATCACTACAAACACATCCTTATGGTTTTGTAAGAAAAAATAATTTCTTTGAAGATTTTACATTTGTCATCAATTCATTTTTTAAAGATTATAATTTAAACAATGATTGTGAAGATAAATTAATTATCAATAATAAAGAAGTAAAAAGTGTAGAAATAAAAAAAATTATATATATTGAAAGCGAAGGAAAATATCAAAACATATATTTAGATAACCCTAATACTTTCTTCACAGTAAGACAAAACATGTCTGAATTTGAAGATAAATTAGTAAACAAAGGATTTATAAGAACTCATAAATGTTATTTAGTTAATAGTGAATATATTAAAATCATTAATAATGATAATATTGTTTTAAAAAATAATATTACTTTGATTATTAGTAAAAGAAAAGTAAAAGATATTAGGAATCAATATTTAGAAATATTAAAAAATAGAAAACAAAATATAATAATAAATAAAAAATAACATTTTATTCCTTAAAAATGTCATTATATTCCAAATAAAAAATATCATGTAACCGTTTACAATCATTACATGCCTATCTTATTGTTTGTTTTTTTAATAAAATTTAAAATTTTTTTGTCAAAGGAGGACAAAATGAAAAAACAAACTTTAAAGATTTGTACTTTTGTTTCGAGTATATTATTTTCGTTTGCACTTGCATGTACTGAAATGACTTTTTCTTGGGAGATTGCTATTAATAGATATCTACCTGGTCAAACAACTTCAGGTGTTAATAATGGAACATATAACTCAACATATAGTAGCGCTAAAGATTTGGTTGAAGCAAAAAGAAAACTTATTGCAGATATTGTTAGTGAAGGAGCAGTCTTATTAAAAAATGATAATAATGCTTTACCTATTGCTAAAAATAGCAATGTAAGTTTATTTGGTAGAAGTTCAGTCAAATTAGTTTATGGACCAGATTCAGGAGGAGGTAAGGTAACTTGTGATTATACATTATTAGATGTGCTGAAAAGCGATAATGTAAATGTTAATCCTGTTTTATGGAATTATTACCAAAATGTTAAAGGTAATTATCGTAGATCAGATACAAGTGGGTATCGTACAGGTGAAGTAAATCCAAGTGAATATACTAGTGAAGTAAAAAATAGTTATAGTTCTTATAATGATGCGGCAATAGTTTTTATTTGTAGAACTTTTGGTGAAGGCAATGATGCTTCACGTGACCCTAGTAAAGTATTAGATGGTGATGGTAAACACAATGCTTTAGAATTACAAGATACTGAAAGAGAATTAATTAAAGAAGCTAAAAAATGTTCAAAAAAAGTCATAGTGGTTATTAATAGTGATTATGCTATGGGAATTGACGAATTAAAACATGATGCTGAAATTAGTTCGATTATTAGTGTTGGTTCTTTAGGTAATTCTGGTGTATATGGATTATGTGATGTGATTACTGGTCAAGTTAGTCCATCAGGGCATTTGTCAGATACAATATCTGCTTCAGTATATTCGGCTCCTGCAGTTCAAAATTTTGGAGATTTTACTTTTACTAACGCTAGTGAAATTGATGCAGCTTCTGCTAATCATTATGTTGTTTATCAAGAAGGTATTTACGTCGGATATAAATATTATGAAACAAGATATGAAGATGCTGTAATGAAAAAAGGAAATGCATTATCAAAAACTGGTGCATTTATGGATACTAATAAATGGGATTATTCAAAAGAAGTAAGTTATACTTTTGGATATGGTTTATCTTATACTGATTTTACTAGAGAAATAAAAGATATCCATTGGAATAATGAAAAGAAGACAGTTACTCTAGATGTTACAGTAAAAAATATTGGAGATGTTGCAAGTAAAGATGTTTTACAAGTTTATGTTCAAAGTCCATATACTCAATATGATATTGATAATAAAATAGAAAAAGCTTCAGTTTCTTTAGCTGGATATACAAAAACAAAAATATTAAATCCTAATGAAGAAATATCTACTTCTATTGAAATTGATATGAATATGTTTGCTACTTATGATCCTTATAAAGCTAAAACTTATATTATGGATTATGGCACATATTATTTTGCTTTAGGTAATGGTTCACATGATGCGTTAAACAATATTTTATCAGTTAAAGGTTATACTACAAGTGATGGTATGGACTATAATGGCGATAATAAACAATGTAAAAAATATGAATATGAAAAACAAGGCAACAAATTAGTTGATGATGAACTTGTTTCAAAAAGTAAATATACAGATGTAAAAATTACTAACCATTTAGAAGAAGCTGATATTAATTATTATGGGGATATAGTTACTTATTTAAGTAGGAATGATTGGGCAGGAACTTGGAGCAATGGAGTAGAATTAACAGCTTCTCAAGAAATGATTAAAGATATGAAAAAAGGTTCAACATATTCTCCAAGTAGTGAATCAAATGATTTAAGTAATGTTAAACAAGGTGTTAATTATGATAATAAATCTACAAATATTGAATTATCTGAAATGAATGGGTTAAGTTATGATGATGAAAAATGGGAAGATTTATTAAATCAATTATCTCTTGATGAAATGTCTAGACTTGTTGGTCTTGCTAATAGTGGAGTTATCGAATCTATAAATATGCCTTCATACATGGCTTTTGATGGACCAACTGGTATTTGTGCAAGTTATATTACTGATGATGAAGAATACGCTATATACGCAGCAATGTTTCCGACTGAAGTTGTTTTAAGTGCAACATTTAATCAAGAATTAGCTGAACAAGTCGGTGAAATGTTTGGTAATGATGGATTATGGACTGGCTATCATTGTGCTTGGGGACCTGGAAATAATATTCATCGAACTGCTTATTTAGGAAGAAATGGTGAATATTATAGTGAAGATGGTGTTTTATCTTATTATCAAACTAAAAATGAAGTAAGTGGTGCTTACAAATTTGGTTTATCAATGGGTCCTAAACATTTTGCTTTTAATGATCAAGAAACAAATAGAAGTGGTGTTTCAACTTTTGTTAATGAACAAGCTGCTAGAGAAATTTATTTAAGAGCGTTTGAAGGAGCTTTAGCTTCAGGTAATGCTAATTGTACAATGTGTGCAAAAAACAGATTAGGTTGTAAATATATTGGTGCCTCTTCAGGCCTTATGAAAGATATATTATTTGATGAATGGGGTTATAGAGGAGTTGTAATTGCTGATTCTGCTTCTGATGGATATGTAAATGGCCCAACATCAATAATAAATGGAACAACGGAATTTGATACAAATACAACAGAATTTGTTAATGGTTCATTATCAGCTACTAATATAGGTAAAGATGCTGTTTTATTTAAAGCAGTAAGAGAAGCATGTCATCGTAATTTATATTTATGGGCTAATACATGGTTATCAGCAACTGTTACTTATGGTGTAAAAGTTAAACAAGATATTACTTGGTATCAAAAAACTTCTTTAGGATTAACTATTTCTTTTGGAGTTATCTTTATAGGTGCGTTATCTTTTAATCTTATGACTATTTTAAAAAATAGAAAAAAGGAGGAAAAGTAAATGTTTAATTTATATAAAGAAAAAAAGATGTCATTTTTCTTACTTGTTGGAGCAGTTATTTTATCTTTAATTGGATTGATTTTCTATATAGTTTCACAAAATATAATGAATGCAAAATTAAGTATATTTGTAATGATAGTAGGAATTTTAAATATTGTGTTAATTAGTACAATTATAATCTATAAAGACTTTGATTCAATAATATCGATTATATCAAGTGCATTATTATTCTTAACATTATTATTAGTATTATCATCACAATTTGGAAATTTAGGATACTATTTTGCAGGTATTAAAGATATTGGATATGGAATAATGCCAACATTTATCATAAGTTTTATTACTTATTTAATATCAACAATTTTAACAAGTATAACAGTTTTTAAAAAATAAGGAGAATTATTAAAATGAAAAAAAATTTATTGTTTAGTACTATTTTATTATCTATGGCATTAGGAGGATTAGTTAGCTGTAATTCAACACCTACAACAAGTAATGAACCTTCAACACCTTCATCAGAGCAACAAGAAATTGCATTAGGATCAAGTGTATTAGGAAACTGGGTTTATCGTAATGATAATGGTGGAGATAGAACTTCTGATAATGAAGAAATTGAAGTATACGTTGATAGCGAAACAAAATTTCATTTCACAGTTACTAAATATTATGAAAATTTTGCTCCATCAATCTTTACTTATGAAGGACAAATAACAGGAGTAAATAAAGGAATAGCAACATGTATACCAGTATTTATGGGATCATATTTATCACATGGTTCATATAATGAAGAAACAAAAACAGCTGTAAATGCCCAATTTAAAGATTATAAAGCAAATACAATTCCAAATATATATGAAGGAGAAGGACATTTTGAAATCACCTTCCATAGATTAGCAAATGATGTATATAATAATGGTTATTTTACAGTAGATAAAGCTGATATGGATTTAACATTTGGAGTTTTTGATGTTGTTGATAACGCTACTAGCCAATCTCTTTATAAAGCTAAAGAAATCACATTAGGCTCAAGTGTATTGGGAAACTGGGTTAGTGAAAACATGAATGATAAAAAACAAATAAATAAAGTATATGTTGATAGTGAAACAAAATTCCATTTTACAATTATGCAATATTATGAAAATTTTGCTCCATCAATCTTTACTTATGAAGGACAAATAACAGGAGTAAATAAAGGAATAGCAACATGTATACCAGTATTTATGGGATCATATTTATCACATGGTTCATATAATGAAGAAACAAAAACAGCTGTAAATGCCCAATTTAAAGATTATAAAGCAAATACAATTCCAAATATATATGAAGGAGAAGGACATTTTGAAATCACCTTCCATAGATTAGCAAATGATGTATATAATAATGGTTATTTTACAGTAGATAAAGCTGATATGGATTTAACATTTGGTTCATTTAGTACAATAGACAAATGATAAAATAATATTTAACAAAAGACTAATTTTCTTAGATTAAGATATTTATTAGTCTTTTTTTCTTGCTTAGGTATAAATTTAATGATACTCTTTAGATATAGAAATTAATTTTTATGAAGGGAAGAATTATGCAATCATAAAAAACAAGTTTAGTATGTGGAATTTTTGGATTATGCTTTGTAGCTGTTTTGTTATTCATTTTTGGATTTTTATCAATTTCTGGAACTATTTTATTGTTTTTGATAATGTATCAAAAAAAGAAGGCGGATATGGTAGCGCTGGAGGATTAGAAACAGGAATTTTGGCAACTGTTATTGGTGTGATAGCTATTATTTTATGGATAATTGTACTGATTAATTTAGCAAATATATGCTTGTAAAATTAAAATATCTTTTAATTAATATAAAAATTTATTATAATATAAATGCATGAGGAGTAGCGTACTCGAGTAAATTCGACAACACGATGCATATCCGGATTTACTAATCAATAAAAGATTTCGCAAGATCATGGTGAAAGCCGTGGTCTTTTTTTAATCAAAGGAGGGTAAAAATGATTAAAACAATTCTATTTATTTTATTTTTTATTGTTATCGGAGTTAGTATATTTGTTTTAGTAGCAGTTAATTCTAATACAAAATCTAAAAAAGGTATGGTAGATTTAACATCTTCAGCTAAACAAAAAAAGAAAATTAATACAATAGCGGGTGTAGCATTAGTAGCTTCATCATTATTAGTACTTTTAATACCTAGTTCTTTCCATCAAGTAGAAGCTGGTGAAGTAGCGGTTGTTAAAACTTTAGGTAAAGTTAATGGTATAAGAATGCCTGGAACATATTTTGATTTCTATTTATTTAATGATTATATTTATTTTGATACAACAATTCAAAAATTAGAAATTAGAACTTCAAGTTATTCTAGTGACGCTCAAACAATGGATATTGAAATGACAGTTCAATATAAAATTGATCCAACAAAAGCAGAAAATATCTTAACTGAATATATTTCTCTTGATTCATTATCTCAAAGAATTGAAAAAGTGGCAGATGATAATGCTAAATCAATTTTATCAAAATATACTGCTATGAAAATTATTGAAACAAGAGCAAGTATTTCTCCAGAAGTACAAGAAGCAGTAAAATTAGCAATTGATGAAAAATATTATGCTACTGTGACAGCAGTAAATTTAACAAATATAGATTTTACTGATGAATTTGAAAAATCTGTTGAAGATAAAGTGATTGCCGAACAACAAAAAGAAGCTGCTATAACAAAAGCTGAACAAGAATTGGAAGTGGCTAAATTAACTGCACAAGCTAAAATTGTTGAAGCAGAAGGTAATGCTGAAAGCCAAAAAATAATTGCTAGAGCTTCTGCTGAAGCTATGGCTTTAAAAATTGTTGAATTAGCAAAATCAACTGGGTTTAATGTAAATGAAACATATTTAAAAAAAGTTGAAACAACAGTAATTAATAAAGAAAGCCAAAAACAAATTTCTTCAAAAACTACTGAAGAAGAAACAAATGTAAAACCTGAAGAAAGTGTTAATTTTGTAGAAGATGAAACTACTTTAACAACTATAACTACAACAATTGCTCAAACAAATTATTCTATTGTTTATGATGAAACACATACAAAAGAGGATTTAAAAATAGTCTTAGAATTTGTTAAATATTTAGAATATTTGGAAAAATGGAATGGGGAATTGCCAACAGTTGTTGCAGGTGATAAAGGAGTAGATATTATTATTCCATCTAATCCATCAGGTAATTAAAAAACTTAATTATGCATTAAATAGAGCAGTCTGAAAGGACTGCTTTTATTTGCAAAAGAATTGATTTTGCTTTAAATTATTATATAATAAAAGAAAAAAGGAGATGTTTATGATTTCAACTTTATTAAAAAATATAACATTATCAATTATTCCTCTGTTATTAGTTCAATGTGGAACTACTGATATACCTAGGTATTATAGATATAATGATATTTTTAAATCAAAATTTTTTCAAAAAGAATGGGAAGTAATATTTGATTATAAAAATGATGATATTCAACCACAAGAATTTACTCTTTTTGATACATCAAATAAAACACCAGATGTTTCTACATTTAAAGACACAAAATTGCCTTCATCTATTGAAAAATATTATAAATATATTAATGAGGTTTTGAATATAGAAGATAAATATAAATTTGATGAAAATAGTGATTATAAATGGAAAATGGTATCTTTTCGTTTAGAAAGAGAAGAAATAGAAGAATATGATAAAGATAAAATAGAATATAGATATATTTGTGTTGTTTTTACTCCAAGTGATAATTATTTATATTGTTATGTTCAACATCATTTACCATAAACATATTAAGAAGAACTAATTGAGTTCTTCTTTTGTTTTTAATATAATTAATTTATGAATTTTAAAAGAACAAACACTAAATTAACTTTATTAGAAGATTATTATTCTCATTTTAATGAAGATCATAGATTGAAAACTAGACATGGACAAGTAGAATTTATTACTTCTATTAAATATATTAATGATTATTTAAATAATGATTTAAATAAAAAAATATTAGATATAGGAGCAGGTACTGGTGCTTATAGTGGATATTTTTCTAATAAAGGATATTCAGTAACAGCTGTTGAATTGGTTAAACATAATTTAGATATTTTAAAATCTAATTATCCTAATGTAGATGCTATTTTAGGTAATGCTTTATCTTTAGATATGATTAAAGATAATTCATTTGATATAGTTTTATTATTTGGACCAATGTATCATTTATTAAAATATGAAGATAAATTAAAAGCTTTAAATGAAGCTAAAAGAGTGGTTAAAGATAATGGTTATATTTTTATAAGTTATTATATGAATGAATATGCTGTTATTAGTTATGGATTTATAAAAAAACATATTTTAGAATCAATAAATAATCATGAAGTTGATGAGTCTTATCATGTGATAAATAAAGAAGATGATTTATATTCAATGGTAAGAATTGAAGATATAGATAAATTAAATCAAGATGCTAAATTGATAAATGTTAAAATATTATCTAGTGATGGACCTAGTAATTATTTAAGAGTAACTTTAAATAGTTTATCTGAAGAAGAATTTAATGAATTTATAAAATATCATTTATCAACTTGTGAAAGAAAAGATTTACTTGGAGCGGGTGGACATATTTTAGATATAGTAAAAAAATAATTTTTTTTGCATATTTTAATTAGGGGGGTGATGACATGAAAATCTTTGATTTAGTAACAAGAAGTTCTTATAATAATGATATTGTTTTTCAAATAATAGATATTAAAGATAAAAATTATATTTTAAAAGGAATTAATTATCGTCTTATTGCAGATTCTTATGAAAATGATTTATTGCCTTTTAATGATACGATTAATTTACCTTTACCTTATTTAAAAATAATTGATCATTCAACTTCAGGAAAAGTATTACATATTGATGGTGATGAAATTTATGTTAAAAAAGCTCAAGAAGCATATAATAAATATCATATAAACGCTAAATGTATTTATATGAAAGAAGAATTGATGCCAAATAATGTAGTAAATATTTTAAAGCAAGATAAATATGATATATTAGTTATAACTGGACATGATTTTTACAAATTTGATACTAAACAAGTTAGTGATGACTTGACAAGATATCAAAATTCTATTAATTTTGTAAGTGCAGTACAACAAGTGCGATTGCTTTATCCTGATTTAGATTCTTTAGTTATTGTAGCTGGAGCTTGTCAATCTAATTATGAAGCGTTAATGGAATATGGAGCAAATTTTGCTTCTTCACCTAATAGAGAGAATATTCATTTATTAGATCCAATAATTATTGCTTCTATTGTTGCATTAACTCCAATAAAAGATTATATTAATCCTAAAGCCGCAATTGATAAGACAATTTCAAAATCTATTGGCGGAATAGAAACAAAAGGAAAAGCAAGAATTTTTTATTCAGGAGTGCAAAATGAACACCTCAGTTAAAGCATACGCTAAAATTAATTTAGCTTTAAATGTTTATGATAGAAAAGAAGATGGCTATCATAATATCGATATGGTAACTATTCCATTAGATTTACATGATATTATTGAATTAGAACTTTTACCTAAAGGATATGAATCATACATTACTAGTGATGATGATTCATTACCAACAGATGAATCAAATTTATCTAATAAAGCTTTTAGAAAAATGAAAGAAAAATTTCATATAGATAAGAACGTTTTAATTCATATTTATAAAAGAATACCAATGTGTGCAGGACTTGGTGGAGGCTCAGCTGATGCTGCTGCAGTTATTAATGCAACATTAAAAGCTATTAAATTAAAACCTAGCCAAGATGATTTAATTTCTTTAGCATCTTCTATAGGAGCAGATGTATCATTTTGCTTATATAATAAACCTGCTAGATGTAGAGGTATAGGTGAAAAATTAGATTTCATAACTTTAAAGAAAAGATATCATGTATTACTTATTAAACCTAATGAAGGAGTATCTACCGCTTTAGCATATCAAACATTTGATGAATTAGAAACTAAACCTCAATTAAGTAATATAGAAAGATTAATAGAAGGTTTAAAAATAGGTGATGAAAAAATTATTGCAGAAGAAATGAAAAATAGTTTACAAGAATGTGCAATAAAAATGGTTCCAGAAATTAAAAATATTATTGATACATTAAAAAAAGATGGGTTTCCATTAACCATGATGTCTGGATCTGGATCAACAGTATTTTGTATGAGTTTAAATCATCATGCAATCTTAGAAGAATATAAAAAATTTAGTAAATTAAATTATACAGTTATTGTTACTCAAACATTGTAATTAGTAAATAATAAGTCGTTATTTGTCAAATAATGACTTTTTTTATAAAAAAATATTATTTGTAGA
>CAJKZK010000029.1 GCA_905204225.1 uncultured Bacillota bacterium | reverse complement strand
AATTAAAAAAAGAAAATAAAGAAAAATTAATAAATGAAAAGATAAAAGAATTAAAAAAAGAATATTTTATTGATGATGATTTATGTTATTTAGAAGGTCAGTTATATGATGATTATATTTTTGATATGGATATATGTCAAAAATTTGCTTCATTAAATAGAGAATTAATTGCTAAAAAAATTTGTAAATATTTATCTTTACATTATAAAAAATTAAAAGGATTTGAAAGTATTCATAATTATATTAATATGGATGATTTAATTTTAAGGAAAGGTTCAATAGCTAGTTATTTAGGTGAAAAAGTAATTATTCCATTAAATATGAAAGATGGCTGTATTATTGCTAGAGGTAAAAGTAATAAAGAATTTAATTATTCTGCTCCTCATGGCTCGGGTAGAAAATTATCAAGAAGTGAAGCAATAAAAGAAATTTCACTTAGTGATTTTATTAAATCAATGGAAGGTATTTATTCTACTTCTATTGTAGAAAGTACTAAAGATGAATCATGTTTTGCTTATAAAGATAGTAAGCAAATTATAGATAATATTTTATCAACTGTAGATATTATTTCTATAATTAAACCAACTTATAATTTTAAAGCAGTTGAAGAAAGGAAAATATATGGAAAAATTAAATGATATTGCAGGGTACGAATTAGAAAAAAAGGAACTAAGAAAAGTTATAGATGTATTAAATAATAGAGAAAAATATGCTTCAAGAGGAAGTTATATCCCTAAAGGATTAATTTTATATGGTGAACCAGGTAATGGAAAGACATTATTTGCTAAAGTTTTAGCTAGTGAAACTAATGTTAATTTTTATGAATTTGATACAACAAAAATGTTTGCTCAATCAAGATTTAAAAAATTATATAAAAAAGCTAGTAAAAATGGTCCAAGCATTATTTTTATTGATGAAATAAGTCGTTTTGTTCCTGATTCAGAATATGAATCAGATACATTAAGAAGTAATTTAACAATGTTATTATCATTAATTGATGGAATGGATAGTAAAAATAATGTATTTTTAGTAGGAACTGCAAATGATTATGGCTCGATACCACAAGCATTAGTTAGACCTGGTAGAATTGATATGAAAATATTTATTTCTTATCCAGATTTAAATTCAAGAAAAGAAATTTTAAATTATTATATTAATAAATGTAATTATAAATTTCAAACATCACTTGATAGAATGGCTTTGTTAACTAATTCTTTTTCTTCTTCAGGTCTTAAAACTTTAATTAATCAATGTTTAATTGAGACAGATAAAGAAGAAATTGATGATAAATTATTTTTAAATGTTGCTAATAAGATTATCAAAGAAAGTATTGATGTTGGTGTATCTAAAATAGATAAGAAAATTATTGCTTATGCAGAAGTGGGAAAATTTATAGTAGCTAGAACTCTTAATAAAGGAAATTATATTCTAAATATTGATAACGGTGGTTCATCAACTGGTTCAATATTTTTTAGTGATATACTTGATGACGATGATGATTATGAAGAAGAAGTAACTAAAAAAATCTTTTCTTTTAAAGATATGTTAAATAGTATTGCAATTAATTATGGATATTATTTAGGTAATGTTTTGTTTAATAATGGTCCTTATATGTTGAGTGAAAATTCTATTGATAATGCAGAAGAAGTTATTAATGAAATGCTAAAAAATGGTATGTTAGGTTATGATAATTATATGTATTATGATGACGATTATACTAATCATGTTTATTCGCAAAAGAAATTAGAAGAAATTGAATTAATTAAATCACAAATAAGAAATAAACAATATGAATTAGCTAAAAATATTTTATTAGAAAAGAAAGAAATATTTAAAATTTTAGTTCCTAAATTGATGACTGAAACAATGTTAGATTCAGGAGTAGTTGAAGAATTAATATATGAATATTTTAAAAATTAATTTTTAAGTATTTCGATTAATTTATCGATTTCTTTTTCTGAAAAAACTTGAATACCTTTTTTGATTAATTCTTGAGTAGCAATACCATTACCTTTAATTAAATTATTAGAAAAAGTACCATCATAAATATGATGTACTCCACATGAAGGAGAATTTTCTTTTAATAAAGCATATTTAACATTGTTTTGTTCTGCTATATAAGTAATTAATGAAGCTCCACTTTTAAAAAAAGATGTAACATCTTTATTGGCTTTATTAATTACTTTTCCATTTTTTATTTCACTAGGGCTTCTAGGAGTTTTTAATCCTGACATAACTTCAGGACAAATAATTATTAAATCACATAAAGGATAAAGTTTTTCTACACTTTTAATAAAGTTATTACCTCCATTATATTTTGTGTTTTCACCAATTAAACATGCACTAATTAAAACTTTTTCCATAATTTAATACCTCTAAACAATTATATAATATATAATTTAGCTATGAGACAACAAGTAATTTTGAATATAAAAGGATATCCAGTTAAGGTAATGGTTAATTATGTTTCTAGAACTTCTAATACATATCATTATGCATATGGAATGATTTTTGTTAGAATTAATAATCATTATTCCTTAAAAAGACTTGAAAATGATTTAAATAAAAGATTTAAAGAAAGAATTATTGCTAAATTTAATAATGATCCTCTTATTGAAGGGAATTATGCTTATATTTTAGGAGAAATAGAAAGAATATATCCTAAAGAAGATAATAATTTAATAGATAATGTATATGTTTTATATCAAGGTAAAAAAATATTAGCTAAAAAATATTTATTAATTATAATTACTGAAAGAGTTAGGTATTATGAAAAGATTATGAATTTAGGTTATCATGATATAAAAATTAAGCAAATGTGTTCGGTTTTTGGAATTAATAAATATAGAAAAAAAGAACTTGTTTTTAATGAAAATCTTATTCATTTTTCTATTGATTTAATTGATCAAGTTGTAATTCATGAATTGTGTCATGATTTTTATCAAAATCATAGTAAAAATTTTTATAATAAAATGAAAGAATATTGTCCTGATTATAAAATAAAAAAAGAAAAATTAACTTTTGGAGTAAGAAAATGATAATTACAAGTTTAACAAATCCTTATATTAAAGAATTAAATGAATTAAAAAAGAATAACATTAAAAAAGAAAAGAATATGTTTTTAGTTGATGGTTTAGATTTTATTTTATTAGCTAAACAAAATAATTTATTAAAAGAAATTTTAACTTTATCTTATTTAGAAGAATATCAAGATATTAAACAAATTATAGTTACAAAACCTATATTAGATAAATTAAGTGTTAACAAAACTTCTTCTAATGTGATAGGAGTATGTTATTATCCTCAAAATAAAGAAATTAAAGGAGATAAATTATTATATTTAGATGGTGTACAAGATCCAGGAAATGTAGGTACTTTAATAAGAACAGCTTTAGCGTTTTCTTATTCTGGAGTTATTTTAAGTAAAGATACAGCTTCTATTTATAATGATAAAGTTATTTCTTCTACTAAAGGAGCTATATTTAGTTTACCTATTTATAATGATGTTGATTTAATATCTTTAAAAGAAAAAGGTTATGAAATTGTTTCTACTAGTTTAAAGAACGCGATAGATTATAAAGAATATCATTTTAAAAATAAATTTGTTTTAGTTCTTGGTAATGAAGGACAAGGGGTCAAAGAAGAAAACTTGTTAATTTCTGATTATATTGTTAAAATAAATATGGATAATATTGATTCATTAAATGTCGGTGTAGCAGGTGGAATATTAATGAATGAATATAGGTAATATTATGAAAAAAATATTTTTAATTTTTCCATTGTTATTAATTAGTTGCAGTAATAATAATTCTTCTATTATTAAATATAGTTTTAATATTGATAAAAAAACCGCGACAGTTGTTAAAGGCAATTATTTTAACAATATTATTATTCCAAGTAGTGTTAATTATAATAATGAAGAATATGTTGTTGATTCTATCAGTGTAGAATGTTTTAAAGATAATAAAAATATTAAAAAAGTTAGTTTACCTTCAACAATGAAAAATATTGGTTATGATGCTTTTAAAAATTCATCATTAGAAGAAATTGATTTAGGTGGTAATGTTGAAATATTAGCAGATCATCTTTTTTCAACTTGTACATCTTTAAAAAGTGTTACTGGTTTAGATAATGTAAAACAAATATTAAAAGGAACATTTGAAAATACACATTTAGAAAAATTATCTTTTAATAATCTAACTAGTGTAGGAATAGATGCTTTTTTTAATAATAAATATTTAAAAGAAATTTCTTTATTAGGAGATTTAGTTTCTATATCTGGATCAAGCTTTGAAAGATGTTCTTCATTAAATAAAGTTAATCTATCTAATAATATTGTTAATATTGATTCTTATGCTTTTAAAGATTGTAAAAATTTAAAAGAAATTGATTTAAAAAATATAACTTCATTTGGTAAAAATGCTTTTGAAAATTGTTCTTCATTAAATAAAGTTAATTTATATAGTAAAGAATTACCTTATGCTTTATTTAAGAATTGTTCTTCTTTAGTGGATGTAAGTTTAAATAATGTAGAATATATTGGTCCAAGTGCTTTTTATAAAACTAATATTAATTCAATAAATATTAATAAAGAAGTTAAAGAAATAGGATCTAATGCTTTTTATGAATGTAATTTAGATAATTTAGTTTTTGAAGATAATTCATCTTTAAAACATATTTCATTTAGATCATTTTATCATAATAATTTAAAAGAAATTAATTTACCTTCATCTATTAAATATATTTATAATGAAGCATTTAAAAATAATAAAATAAAGAAAGTAATTCTTAATAAATTAACTAATATTGATTCAAATGTTTTTGATGATAATGTTGAAATTGAAAGGATTTAATAATGCAAATAAATCCAACTAGAAATTTTAATTTGTTATATATAATTTTAGATACATTATTTATTATAAGTTTATTATGCTTACTTATTTATAAAAAAATATAATGAGGATGAATCTAAAATAAAAAAATATAATAATTTTTAAAAATTAGTTACTTTAGTAACTAGAAAATTCACTCTTTAATTTAAAAAAAATATAATTTATAATTTAAATGAATTGGAGAATTAATTTAGTTATGCTAGATTTTTTAATTTATTATTATTTAAATTTAGAACGAGGATACCATTATATTTTTAAAGACGTATTTTTTGTTTTTGGAATTGTTTTACTTAATTATATTTCTCCTAGATGGAAAAAAGAAAATAAAATAATTTTGCTTTTTAAAGCTTTTTTGATAGCTTTTGGAATATGGTGTGTATTGATTATATTTTCTTCGATTGTTTATTCTTTTGTTGATAAAGGTTTAGTGTTCGCAATAGCCTTTCCTTTAATATCTTTAATATTTACTTTTATTTTATCAAAAGATAGAATGATTGAAAGATTAATATTATCTCTTTCATTTTATATTGTTTTTATTTTTTCTATTAGAACAAGTGATACGTTTTCTTATATTATTTTAAATACAAAAGATTATATAAAAGATGATCCTTTGTCAATAAAAATTGATATATTACGATCTTTGTTTTCTTTTTTGTTGATATCAATTGAATGTTTTATATTGACTTTATTTAATACAAGAAAATGTAAAACTATTGATACAAGAAGTGCATTAATTTTATCTATTATTTTCTTTATTGTTCATTTTTATCAAGCATTTTCTAATAAAGGTACTTGGCTTGAAAATGCAATAGGAAATACTTTGGTAATTGTTATTTTATATTTAACTTATATAATGTTTTATTTAGCTACTAAAGAATATAACAAAAAACTTGAATATCAAATTATTGCTAATCAAAGTAATCAAAAATTAGAGCAAATTAGTTTATTAAATAATAGTTATGAAGATTTTAAAAAAATACGTCATGAAATAAAAAATCAATATGCGATTATGGCTATGTTATTAGAAAAGAAAGAATATAATAAACTTGAAGAAATATTTGGATCATTTAATAATCAGCTTTTAAATGTAGTTAAATTTTATGATTGTGGTAATGAGGTAGTTAATCAACTTTTAAATATTGAAGCATCAAAAGCTAAAAGTAAAAATATTAAAGTTGATTTCAATGTGGCTGTTTCTTCCAAATTAAACATTGATGATAGTGATATTATTTCTTTATTATCGAATTTAATTGATAATGCTTTAGAGGCTATTGAAAGATATAATTATCAAGATACAGGAGTTATTTTAAAAATGTGGGAGCAAAATGGCAACTTGTTTATAATGACTCAAAATAAAGTTTTAGAGGATCAAATTGATTTAAATAATCTTTCAACCAAAAAATTAGATAAAGATTCTCACGGATATGGTTTAAAAATTATTGAAAAAATTGTTAATAAATATAAAGGCTATATAAAGTTTTCATTAAAAAATCAATTTTTTATTGTTGATGTATATATCCCAATGAAAGGAAATGAATAATTATGTTATGGAAGTTAAAAATTGTGGTAATTGATGATGAACCTTTTCAAGTAGATATAATTAAATCATCGGTTTTAAGTACTTTAAAATCTAAAAACATTGAATGTGAGATTGATTCTTTTACTAGAGCTTCTCAATTATTAGCTGTTTTAGAAAAAACAATACATGATGTTTATTTTATTGATATTAATTTAATTAATTATGATGGTATTACTTTAGCAAAGAAAATCAAAGAAATTAATCAAAAAGCCTTAATAGTTTTCATTTCAAACCAAGAAGAAAGAGTATATGATTCTTTAGATGTACAACCAATTGCTTTTGTAAGAAAAAATTATTTTTTAAAAGAATTAGAGCCTGTTGTTAACAAAATTATAAAAATCCTTTATGAACAATCATCAGATAATTATATTTTAGTAAAATCTCAAGGTGGGTTAATAAAAATAGATATTAATTCTTGTATTTATATCGAAAGCCAAGGAAAAAAACAAATTTTACATCAAAATAAAACAAAAGTCGTTGTTGAAATTCATAGTTCAATGGAAATTCTTGAAAAAGAATTATCTTCAAAAGGCTTTTTAAGAATTCATAAAGGATATCTAGTAAACTATAGATATATTTCTTATATTGCGAATTTAAATATAACGTTAACTAATGGAGATATTCTTCCTATAAGTAGAGATAAGAATACAGAAATAAAAGAAAAGTTTATAGAATTAACTAAAGAAAATAGTATTATATTTTAGATTTGTTCCCGAAAATATACCTTTTATTCTTTTGATAGCGGTTACATTGCTGAAAATATGCATCATAGAGAGGAGAAATTTTCTTCTCTTTTTTTTATTCTATAATGGTTTTAGTAAATAAATTTTAGGAGGTTTTATACATGAAACATAAAAAAGTTTTAACAATAATCACTCTAGGATCGGCGTTGATTTTAGGAGTTACTATTAGTGGATTTGATATAGTTAAAACATGGGAAAGTGTAATTAATAAAGAATTAGGAATTACTAATTATAAAATTATTGGTGGCGAAAATGCTCGTTACATTTCTGACTATCAAAGAATTGAAGATTTAGTTGAAGCCAAAAAGAATTTTGTTGTTAAAACACTTGAAGAAGGATCGGTGTTATTAAAAAATGAAAATAATGCTTTGCCATTAAATAAAGGGGATAAAATTTCCATGTTTGGCCATTTGAGCATTAGTCCAATTATGGGTAGACCAATGGATAGATTTGGTGATACATATACAGGATATGAAAGTTGGAAGGCTGCCTTAGATGAAGTAGGCTTAGAGTTAAATCCTACATTATGGAATTATTATTCAAATAGTTCAGAACCAAGAAATAAAGTAAGTGAAACAAGTTATACTATTGGTGAAATTAATCCAAGTAAATTTACAAGCGAAGTAAAAAATTCATATGCAAATTATTCTGATGCGGCAATATTTACTTTTGGTAGACATTTTGGTGAAGGTATAGATGCTTCAACTGATCCAAATATTATAAAAGATGGGGATGGTAAACATTATGTTCTTCAATTACAAGATGATGAAAGAGAAGTAATTAAAGAAGCAAAAAAATGTTCAAAAAAAGTAATTGTAATTGTGAATTCTGATACTCCCCTTGAAATTGGAGAATTAAAAGATGATCCAGATATAGATGCTATTATGATGATGCCAGGGACTGGTAGCTGGGGATTGTTAGGTGCTGCTAATATTTTAGTTGGTAACGCTAACCCATCTGGCCATTTAACTGATACTTGGGCAAGAAGTAATTTAAGTGCACCAGCAACAGTTAATTTTGGAGATATGTGGTACACGAATGTTCCTGATTCATTTAAAGAAAATAAAAATAATACTAACGCTACATATTCTTATGTTGTTTATCAAGAAGGTATATATGTTGGTTATAAATATTATGAAACTAGATATGAAGACTTTGTTTTAAATCAAGGTCAAGCTAATAGTATCAGTGGATCAACAAGTGGTAAAAATTGGTCATACGAAGATGAAATAAATTATCCATTCGGATATGGCTTGTCTTATACTCAATTTACTCAAACATTAAATTCTGTTGATGTTGATTATGAAAATAAAAAAATTGTTGCTAATGTTACGGTAAAAAATATTGGTGATGTTGCTGGAAAAGATGCAGTGCAACTATATGTTAATAGTCCATACACTCAATATGATATTGATAACAACGTTGAAAAAGCATCTGTTTCCTTAATTGGTTTTAATAAAACAAAAAAATTACAACCAAATGAAGAAGTTACAATTGAAGTTGAAGGAAAATTAGAACATTTAGGTAGCTATGATTATACAAAAGCTAAGACATATATTTTAGATTATGGTGATTATTATTATGGGATTGGTAATGGTGCTCATGAAGCTATTAATAATATTTTAGCCAAAAAAGGAAAAAATGTTGATAATGGCATGACTGAAGCTGGTGATGTTAATAAAGCAGTTAAAATTGAATATTTAGGTGATGGCACTAAAGAAGTAGATGATGAAACCTTGTCTATTTCTCCTTATAGTGATGTAAAAATTACTAATCATTTAGAAACTGGTGATGTAAATTATTATTATGATGATAAAAAAGTTACATATTTAACAAGAAATAATTGGAAAGATACATATCCAAAAAAATTAGTGTTAACAGCAACAGATGAAATGCTAGATATTTTAGCTAATGGGGCAACAAGAAATATTAAACCTGAAGAAGAGGAAAATGTTGTTGAAGGAGTTGATTATTCTGTAAAAACTACTTCATATAAATTTTTAGACATTGTTGATAAGGATTATGATGATCCTATTTGGGATGATTTATTGAAACAAATGTCTATAAAAGATATGACGGATTTAGTTTGTCAAAGATATTCAAATCCTATTGAATCAATAAGTTTGCCTGGTCAAGTTGAATTTGATGGACCTTCTGGAATTCAAGGCTCATATATTACCGATAAGAAAGAATACAAAATGACTTGTTGCAAATATATGACTGAGGTTGCTGCTGCTCAAACTTTCTCTACTGAAATTTTAAAAGAAATGGGTGAATTGTTTGGTAATGAAGGCTTATGGACAACATATAATGCTGTTTGGGGTCCAGGATCAAATATTCATAGAACTGCGATGAGTGGAAGAAATTCAGAATATTATAGTGAAGATGGTGTTTTATCTTATTACATGGGAAAAACAATGTCAGAAGGAACTATTAAATATGGTTTAACCGTTGGACCAAAACATTTCTTCTTAAATGATCAAGAAACTAATCGTGGTGAAATTAATACATTTTGTAATGAACAAGCAGCCAGAGAAATATATCTTAAACCATTTGAAGGTCCTATGGCCGATGGAAAAGCTTATGATTGCATGACTGGAAAAAATCATTTTGGTTGTTATCCGATTTCAGGTCATAAAGGAGCTTTAGTTGATATTGTTAAAAATGAATGGAATTATAGAGGTTCATTAATCACTGATTCATCAACTGAAAGAAATGGGTTAGGAGCATATTGTGTTATAAATGGTTTAACTCAATTTGATATTGATTCATCTGCTACATATACAAAAGGTAACGGATCATTTAAAGAAAGTTTGATTAAAAAAGATAAAGAATTATTCTTAGCTTTAAAAGAAGCAACACATAGAATTATTTATATGTGGTCAAAGACAACTGTAGCAGGTAAATTATCTCCTGAAAGTTCAATAGTTTTTGTAACACCTTGGTATCAAACTACAATGTTAGGATTAATGATAGGATTTGGTGTTATTACTATAGCAGGTGTTAGTTATTTAGTAGTTGATGAAGTAAAAAATAAAAAGAAAAAGGAGATAAAATAATATGAAAAAATATATTGGAAATTTTTTATCAAGTGTTTCATTTTTGTTAAGTATTGTTGTGTTAATCTTGTATTTTATTACCCTTAATCAAACAACTTCAGCGTTAAGTGAAAGTATATTTTATATATTTATTATTATTTCAATTGCAATGTTAATTTTAAATAATTTTATTACAGGTTTTAAAGGAGCTATATCTATTACTTCTTGTTGCTTCTTATTGGCAAGTTTAGGAGTATTTATTAATAGTCAACTTTCAAATATTGGATATTATGCGCACGGTGTGCACGATATCGGAGATGGAATATTACCAACATTTATTGTTGGTATGGTAATTGGTATAATTTGTCTAATTATCAATATAATTTTGGTTTTTATTGAGCCTAATAATGTTATAAGCTCAATTAAAAATAAATAATATAAGGAGCTTTTTATGAAAAAATCAAAAATTTTTAGTACTGCTATTTTAGCATTAACAATTGGAACGTCATTAATGAGTTGTAGTCCTACTGATGAAACAAAACCAAATTTCACATGGGATGAATCATATGTTGGTAATTATACTTATATGGACGCTAACGGAAATACAAAAGACGCTGATGGTGCTATGTGGGATTTACGTTTAGATGAAATTAAATTTTATTTAACAGGTCACAAATTATATGAAGATGCAAATATGTCAATTGCGTTTGGTGAAGGACCTCTTGCAGGAACACAAGATGGAAATATTGTTCAACTTAAATTCTTTGTGGCTAATGGAAATATGTTTTATCAAAACTGGTCATTTAAAGTTAGAAGAGATGGCTTAGATGGTGATGCAGAAGCAAAATATAAAACCAATTTTGAAACTAAATTTAATGAATGGCAAGCTTCAGCTGGCGATAATGCATTTATAGAATTAAAATTAAATGTTACAAGTAATGATAAAACCAATAGAGGAACATTCTATGTTGAAACGCCTAATGTAACACTTGGTTTTGGTGGTTGGGATTTAGACTAAATTAATTTTTAAATATAAAATAGAAGCATAAATAGTGAGTAAGTAATGAAAATTATTTATGCTTTTTATTTTGTAACATTATATTTTAACATATTGATATATATAAATATATTGACATATAATAACATCTTTTGATATTATTTTATCAATATTTTAAGGAGATGTTTATGGCAATAGTTTCAAGTATAATCGTATCTAGTTTAACTAATTATTTTTGTTATAGCTTCTCTAAATGTGGAACAATTGTTCCTCCACCAAATAAAAATCCATAGAAAGAGGTGAAAAATAATGAAGAAGAAATTATTAATAATTCCATTGCTATTATTAACAAGTTGTAATGATCCAATGTTTTTTGAAGGTAAAAAAGCAACTGAAGAAGAAGTAAATGCATTTATAAGTAATATAAGTGATAATAGAACATTTCTTAAACCGGGATGGTATGAATATAATTGTGAACAAATTTCTAGCTCTATTCATAAAGATAATGATAATAATAAATATAATATTGTTAATAAATTTGTTTATAATATTAAAGTTTTAGTTGATAAGAGTAGTACATCTAATAAATTAGAATTTAAAAAAATAGTTGGTACTCAAAAAAGATATGATTTAAATGCTAGTGATTCTAATTCTCTTTACGTAACATATGAATATTATGGAATAGGAAATGAAATATTTATTCTAATTAAAAATGAGCGAACTAATGAAATACGAACAATAGGTAGTGAAAAATATAACTTTTTATTTACACCAAAGTTTTTTGAAACATATGATAAATATCATGAAAATTCATATATAAAAGAGAATTCCATTCATTTTAAATTTTGCATAGAAGAAGAAGGAATTATCTCAAATAAGGACTTAGCCTTTTCTTATGATGATAAATATAATTTAAATAAAGGAAAATACAAAGTAGATTTTAAATATTTACTTAATGATGATTGGGGTACATTGAAATCAGTTGAGACAATTGAGCCATGTGAAGAACAGACTTTTGAAGTAAGAAAAGATTATGAAGAGGAAGCTATTTGGAAATATTTAATTTTAATGTCTAGTTAATTTAATATTTATAAATGATTTTTATAACTAATAAAAAAACGCTAATATGTTACAGTTAGAAAACCATAGGGGTGAATAAAATGAAAAAGAAAATAATATTATTAATTTCATTATTATCACTAACAAGTTGTAATGATCCAATGTTTTTTGAAGGTAAAAAAGCAACTGAAGAAGAAGTAAATGCATTTATAAGTAATATAAGCGACAATGGAACATTTCTTAAACCAGGATGGTATGAATATAATCGCGAAGAGATTCTTTCCTCAATTATTGAAGATAAAGGCAATAATAAACATAATATTACTACAAAATATGTTTACAATATTAAAGTATTATTGGATGGGAGTGAAACAAATGGCTTCTTAAATTTTAAAAAATTATTTGGAACAGAAAAATTATATAATTTAAAACAAAACAATGAACTTTATAGATCGTATGAATACTATGGTTTAGAAAATGAAATGTTTATTTTAATTAAACATGAAAAAACAAATGAAATACAAACAAAAGGTAGTGAAAAATATAGTTTTTTATTTCATCCACATTTTTTTGAAAAATTAGATAAAAATTATGATGCAACATATATAAAAGAGAACTCTATTCATTTTAAATTCGATAATCGTGACTATAAAAAAAACACATATAGATTTAGCTTATTTATATGATGATCAATATAATTTGAAAATAGGAAAATATGAAGCAAAACTAAAAAATTTGTATAATATTGATGGCTCTTCATTAGAATTATCTGAGACAATTGAGCCATGTGAAGAAAAGATTTTTGAAGTAAGAAAAGATTATGAAGAGGAAGCTATTTGGAAATATTTAATTATTTAATTAACAATTTTGCTTAATTTTATTTATAAATGTTGTCAATTTGTTTGTTTTTAGTCATAATAAATTAAAGGCTATGAAAAAGATAGACGCCTATGAAGAATATTATAGAGAATCATTGGTTGGTGGAAAATGATATATTTTATTAGAAACGGATCACTTTGGAGCTGATATTTTGAAATTTAGTAAATTTATCCGTGTTGTTAGCGTTATTAACTCTTGAGTGCCTAGATATAGGAACTAAGGTGGTACCACGTTTATTGCGTCCTTAGATTAAGGACGTTTTTTTATTTTTAGGAGGAAAAATGGAAGTCAATAAAACTTTATTAATGGGTAAAACCAATTTTGAGATGAGAGGTAATCTTGCTCAAAAAGAACCAAAAATGTTATCTGAATGGGAAAAAGATGATTTATATCATCAAATTTTAAAAAAGAATGAAAAGAGTCCATGCTTTATGTTACATGATGGACCTCCATACGCTAATGGAGATATGCATTGTGGACATGTTTTAAATCGTTTATTAAAAGATATAATTATTCGTTTTAAATCAATGGATGGTTATTATGCACCTTTTTATCCTGGTTGGGATACTCATGGTTTACCAATTGAAAATGCAGTTACTAAAAAAGGTGTAAATAGAAAAACTACTCCACCTGATGAATTTTTAGCTAAATGTGAAGAATTTGCTAAATCACAAGTTGCTCGTCAAAGAGATCAAGTAAAAAGGCTTGGTATTTTAGCAGATTTTGAGCATAGATATGTTACTTTAGATAAAGAATTTGAAAAATCACAAATTCAAGTTTTTGCTAAAATGGCTGAAGATGGTTTAATTTTTAAAGGTTTAAAACCAGTTTATTGGTCTCCATCTTCTGAATCTGCTTTAGCAGAAGCTGAAATTGAATATTATGATGTTAAAGCAAAAACTATTTTTGTTAAGTTCCCAGTTATTGATGGAAAAGGTTTACTTTCTAAAGGTGATTATTTTGTTATTTGGACTACTACACCTTGGACAATTCCTGCTAATTTAGCTATTGCTTTAAATCCTGATATGGAATATGGATTATTTAAAACAAATGAAGGTAATCTTGTTTTCTTAGTAGAATTAGAAGAAAAAATGAAAGAAACTTTACATTTAACTGAATGTGAATTAATTAAAACATTTAAAGGTAGAGAAACTGAATATATTACTACTAAACACCCTCTTTATGATCGTGAAACATTAGTTATTCAAGGTGCTTATGTTACTAGTGATGCTGGATCTGGCTGTGTTCATATTGCTCCAGGTCATGGTGAAGATGACTTTAATGTTTGTAAAAAATATAAATTGCCTCCATATTGTCCTGTTGATGAACATGGTAAGATGGATAGTTCAACTGGTCCTAGACTTGCAGGCTTATTTTATGAAGACGCTAATGAAGAAGTCTTAAAGATGCTTGATGAAGCTCATGTTTTAATGAATGTGACTGAAATTACTCACTCATATCCACATGATTGGAGAACTAAGAAACCAGTTATTTTTAGAGCAACTCCTCAATGGTTCTGTTCTATTGATAAAATAAGAGATCAATTATTAGATCAAATTGAAAAAGTTAATTGGATTCCTTCTTGGGGAAGAATTAGAATGCATAATATGATTAAAGATCGTGGAGATTGGTGTATTTCTCGTCAAAGAGCATGGGGAGTACCATTACCAATTATTTATGATAAAGATGGTAATGCTTTAATGGAAAAAGAAATTTTTGATCATATTGCTGATTTAGTTGGTGAATATGGTTCTTCTATTTGGGTTAAAAAATCTTGTGAAGAATTATTACCTGATGGATATGCAGAAGCTAATAAAGATTTAGCACCTTTTAGAAAAGAAAAAGATATCATGGATGTTTGGTTTGATTCAGGATCCTCATTTAATGGTGTTTTAAGAACTAGAGGATTAAAATTCCCTGCTGATTTATATTTAGAAGGTTGTGATCAATATAGAGGATGGTTTAATTCTTCTTTAATTATTTCTACTGCTGTTACTGGTGTAGCCCCTTATAAGAGTGTTCTTAGCCATGGCTTTGTTTTAGATGGTAATGGTAATAAAATGTCTAAATCTTTAGGCAATGGTGTTGACCCAAATAAAATTGTTTCAGTATATGGAGCAGAAATTTTAAGATTATGGGTTGCTTCTATTGATTATCAAGCTGATGTTAGAATTTCTGATAATATTATTAAACAAATTGCTGATACTTATAGAAAAATAAGAAATACATTTAAATTCTTATTAGCTAATTTATCTGATGGTGATAAAGAATTTGATCCAAATGTAGATATGGTTAAATCTTATTCACAACTTTCAAATTATATTCTTGCTGAACTTGAACAAGTTAAAAATCATGCTTTAGAAGATTATAATAATTATGATTTTGCTTCTAGCTTACAAGAAATTCTTAATTTCTTAGTTCAAGATGTTTCTGCTTTCTATGCTTCAATTAGTAAAGATTCTTTATATTGTGATGAAGCAAATAGTCAAAGAAGAAAAGAATATCAATCTGTATTTTATCAAGTTGTGACTACTTTAAATATTTTACTTGCTCCAGTTCTTGCATTTACAATGGATGAAGTATATCAAAATATTCCTGGTCATAAGTGTTCACATGTTGCTCTTGAAGATATGGTTAAAGAATCTCATCAATATGATGTAAAAGTTCTTGAAGAATATCATCAATTCATGATTTTACGTGATGAAGTTATGAGAAAACTTGAAGAAGCAAGAACAAATCAAGTTATTGGTTCTGGATTAGAAGCAAGTGTTAATTTAGTTCTTGATGAAGAAAAAGAAAAATTATTAGCTAAATTTAATTGTGAAGAATTAAAAGATATTTTCATTGTTTCAGAAGTAAATCTTACTAAAGGAAATGAATTTAGTGTTGAAGTTAAACGCCATACTGGAGAAAAATGTGAAAGATGTTGGTCTTATCATCATACTTTACAAGAAGTAAATGGTTCAAAAGTATGTCCACGTTGTAAAAAGGTTCTTGAAAATGGAAAATTCTTCTAAATTAACTAAACAAATTATTATTGCGTGTTGTGTCATGGGCTTATTATTAGCCCTTGATATTGGCACTAAACTTGGTGTTTATTTTGCTTTAGGTGGAGTCGATGGAGCAAATATTGAAGTTATACCTAATTTCTTTTGGATTTATTTAACTTTTAATAAAGGAGCAGCTTTTTCATTTTTAGCTAATGCTGCTGCTGGAAGAATTATTTTAAGTATTTTATCAATCCTTGGAAGTGGAATTTCAATATATTATTTAGTAAAGAATTTTAAAACATTAAATATTTATTATCGTATTGCTTTGTATTTATTTATTCCAGGTTGTACTGGTAATTTAATTGATAGAGTAGGTATTTATCAAACTCCTGGTGTTATTGATTTTTTAAAATTTAGATTATTTAATAGTTATGATTTTCCTGTTTTTAATGTAGCAGATTCATGTTTAACTATTTCAATTATTGTTTTTATTATTGCTTTTATTGTTACAGATAATGATAAAAAGAAAGAAAATAAATCAAATGAAGAAATTTCTGGTAAATGAAGATAATGTTGGTTTAAGATTAGATGCTTTTTTAAAAAAGAATGATGATCAAGATAAATCAAGAGTGTATTATCAAAATACTATTGATGAAGGTAAAGTAAAAGTTAATTCGAAAATAGAAAAATGTTCTTATAAAGTTAATTTAAATGATGAAATAATTTTTGAAGATTTAGAAGAAAAAGAATTAAATGTCGTACCAGAAAATATTGAATTAAATATTCTTTATGAAGATAAAGATTTATTAGTGGTTAATAAGCCTCGTGGTATGGTTGTGCATCCTTCAAATGGCCATTATGATGGAGGAACTTTAGTTAATGCTTTATTATATCATTGTAAAGATTTATCATCTATAAATGGCGTTATTAGACCTGGTATAGTGCATCGTATTGATAAAGATACATCTGGATTATTAGTAGTAGCTAAAAATGATGTTTCTCATATATTTTTACAAAATCAATTAAAAGATAAAACGATGTATAGAGAATATTATGCTTTAGTTGAAGGAGTTATTCCTCATACTGATATTGATATTATTGCGCCTATTGGAAAAGATAAAAATGATCGTTTAAAACAAGCTGTTGATGTTTATCATGGTAAAGATGCAACTACTCATGTTCATGTTGTAGAAAGATACAAAAATCATACTTTAGTTTATTGTAAACTTGAAACTGGTAGAACTCATCAAATAAGAGTTCATCTTCAATATATTAATCATCCATGTGTAGGAGATAAAGTGT
>CAJKZK010000028.1 GCA_905204225.1 uncultured Bacillota bacterium | reverse complement strand
GATATCTAAGTATATAGAAGATTATTTAACCCATGATTATAATAAAATTTTATGTATTGATGGGGCTAGACAAGTTGGTAAAACATATATTATTAGAGAATTATGCAAAAAATATTTTAAAAATTTTATAGAACTTAATATGGCTAATGATAAAGTTGGTGATAAAATTTTTGCAAATGTTGGAACAATAAATGAATTTTATATTCAAGTTAGTGCATTGGCTGGAGAAAAAATGGATACAAAAGAAAACACAATAATTTTTATTGATGAAATTCAAGAATATCCTCAATTATTAACTTTATTAAAACCATTAAATGATGATGATAAATATAGATATATTTGCAGTGGATCTAGTTTGGGAATAAGTTTATCCAATACAACATTAATTCCTATGGGATCGATTGTTGAAAAGAAAATGTATCCAATGGATTTTGAAGAATTTTTATTAGCTAATTCTTTTGGTGAAATTGCACTTAATTATTTAAAAGAATGTTTTATAAATAAAAAATCACCTGAATTAAGCATACATAATAAAGTTTTAAATTTGTTTAAGATGTATTTAATTGTTGGCGGAATGCCAGAAGCTATCAAAATATTTGTAGAAAGTAAAAATATTTTTAGAGTTAAAGAAGCTCAACAAAATATTCAAAATTATTATGGTGCAGATGCATCGAAATATGATAAAGAACATAAATTAAAAATTAAAAGAATTTATGATATGGTGCCATCTAATATAGAAAATAAAGTTAAAAGAATTCAATATAAAAAAATAGAAAATATTGATGATGTTAGATATACAAAATATATTGATGAATTTGATTATTTGATTTCTTCTGGTATTGTTTTAGATACAAAAGCAATTACTGAACCTAAATTTCCTTTAATACAATCAAGTAGCAAAAATTTAATAAAATTATATATGAATGATGTAGGTGTTTTTACAAATGTATTATATCAAACTAATATTAATGCAGTACTAGAAGATAAAGGTGTTAATTTAGGAGCGGTATATGAAACTGTAGTTGCGCAAGAATTAATATGTCATAATCATAAACTTTATTATTATGATAGAAAGAAAATAGGTGAAGTAGATTATTTAATTGATGATTATAATAATTTGTCTGTTGTACCTATTGAGGTTAAATCTGGTAAAGATTATATGAATTTCAAAGCATTAACTAAAATAATTGATGAACCTAATTATAGAATAAATTATGGTTATGTTTTAAATAATGATTCAGAAATAAAACAAATAGATAAAATAATTTATATGCCAATTTATTTTATAATGTTTTTATAATAATTAAATTAATATTGACATCTAAATTAATACTATGTTAAATTTGATTAGAAAATTTATGTGGATTTTTCATTTATTCTTTTCGCCACAAGGGAGGACAAATGGAACAATTAGACATGAAAAATAAACCAATCTTAAATTTAATAATTAAAATGTCGTTGCCAATTATTATTTCAATGATTATTAATGCTTTATATAATATCGTTGATAGCTTTTTTGTGGCTAAAGTTAGTGATGAAGCAATGACTGCAATTAGTTATATTTTTCCTTTACAATATTTAGCTAATGCATGTGGAATCGGGTTTGGAGTTGCTATTGCTTCATTGAGTGGCTTTTATTATGGGTCTAATAAAAAAGAAGAAGCAAGTTATAGCGCTACTAAAGGTGTTATTTTAAGTATTATTCATGGTATAGTTATTACTATTTTTTCTTTATTAGTAGCTAAACCATTTTTAATGATGTTTACTAATAATGAACAAATAATAAAATATGGATTAGGTTATTTTTATATAGTAGCGTTTTTTGCGCCAATCATAACAGTTTCTATGGCTTTAGAAAAAATATTACAGGCTCAAGGAAAAATGAAAATTACTATGATTGCAATGGCTATAGGGGCTGTTATTAATATTGTTTTAGATCCAATATTTATTATTAGTTTAAATATGGGAGTTATTGGAGCGGCTATTGCTACTGGAATTGGTTTATTAATTAGCTTATTAGCTTATATTATTATTTTTATAAAATGTAAATTAGATATTAATTTGTCATTTAAGATTAAATGTGATGTAAATGTTTATTCTAAATTATATTCAATAGGAATATCTTCTTCACTTAATTTGGCTTTACCTTCTTTTATGATTATTGCCTTAAATAGTATTTTGGCAACATATGATGAATCTTATGTTTTGATTTTAGGTGTTTATTATAAAATACAAACATTTTTATATTTTATTGTTAGTGGTCTTGTACAAGGAATTAGACCTATTATCAGTTATAATGAAGGGGCTAATAGAAGCGATAGAGTAAATAAAACATTTAATATTTCTTTGTTAATTAGTGTAATAGTTATGATAATAGGCACTATTATATTTTTAACTATTCCTGATATATTAATTTCTTTATTTACAAATAAGCAAGAAACGATTAATAATGGTTCACATGCGTTAAGAATAATTTCATTTGGATTTATTGTTTCTTCTTTTTCAGTACTTATAAGTGGTGTATTTGAAGCTCTTGGAAAAGGCTTACCTTCTTTAATTATATCTTTAACTAGATATGTTTTAATTATTTTAGTTGCTTATATTTTAACAAGAAGTATTGGTGTTGATGGTGTTTGGCATGCATTTTACGTTACAGAATTTATTGCTTTTATTATTTCTTTAATTTTATATGTATTTTTGTTTGTAAAAAGAAAAAAAACAAATTAATAAACTTAAAATAATCTATTGATTTTTGATATAAAATTGTACTAAGAAAAATTAATTTTAAAATATCTTTTAGTTTAGTTAATTTGTTGCTATAATTTATATGGCAAATAAAATAATTTGCACACTAGTTTTATTAAAGAAGAAATAAGTTTATATAATCTTTAAGATGCTTAAATTGTGCTTAAATCTTCTTATTGACTAATATCATATAAAAATATAATTTTTTTGGAATGTTAAATTCTTTTTTTACTTAGGAGGAAAATGTATGAAAATGGATTTAGGTCTAGCAATAGCGTTGATTTTAATTGCGCTTGTTTTAGGTCTAGCAATAGGCTATTTTGTTTGTAAAATGTTAAATAACAAAAAAGCTGAAAAGGAAGCTGTGGAAGCTAGTAAAAATTTAGATGCTGCTAATAGAAGAGCAGAAGAAATTATTAATAATGCAACTATTCAAGCTAAAAATTTAACTATCGAATTAAAACAACAAGCAGAACTTGAAGCAAAAGAAAAGAAAGCAGAACTTGCTGCTCAAGAAAACAAATTATCTCAAAGAGAAGCTAATATTGATAGAAGAGATGCTTCTTTAGTTGATAGAGAAAAGAATTTAGATAGCAAAATTGATGAATGCAATACAAGATTAAAAAATATTGAAAATAAAGAAAAAGAAATTCAAGCTAAAGAAGATTCTATTGATGGTGAATTACAAAAAGTAGCGGCTATGACTACTCAAGAAGCTAGAGACATTGTTTTAGAAAAAACTGAATCAAAAATGTCTATTGAAATTGCTACAATGATTAAACAAAAAGAAGATGAAGCAAAAGAACAATGTGATGCAAAAGCAAAAGAAATTTTATCATTAGCAATTAGTAAATATTCTCAAGAGGTTGTTACAGAAAAAACCGTTTCAGTAGTCGCAATTCCTAATGATGAAATGAAAGGTAGAATTATTGGTAGAGAAGGAAGAAATATTAGAACATTGGAACAATTATTGGGTGTAGATATTATTATTGATGATACTCCAGAAGTTATTCAAGTTTCTTGTTTTGATCCAATAAGAAGAGAAATTGCTCGTCTATCATTAGAATATTTAATTAAAGATGGAAGAATCCAACCAGGAAGAATTGAAGAAATTGTTGAAAAAGCAAGAAATGAAGTTAATCAATCTTGTCATGAAGCAGGTATTAATGCTGCATTTAAATTAGGTTTACCTCGTATTAATAAAGAATTACTTGATTATGTTGGTCGTTTAAAATATAGAACATCATTTACTCAAAATGCTTTAGATCATTCTATTCAAGTTGCTTATTTAGCAGGTATTATGGCTGCTGAATTAGGATTAGATCAAAATTTAGCACGTAGAGCAGGTTTATTACATGATATTGGTAAAGCGGCTGATTTTGAAATGGATGGTTCACATGTGGAAATTGGTGCTAGATTAGCTAAAAAATATGGTGAACCAGATGTAGTTATTAACGCTATTGAATCTCACCACGGTGATGTTGAAGCTAAATATGTTATTTCTTCTTTAGTACAAGCTGCTGATACATTATCTGCTGCTAGACCTGGAGCTAGAAATGAAACTCTTGAAAATTATATTCAAAGAATTGAAAAACTTGAAGAAATTACTAAACAATTTGAAGGTGTTCAATCTTCATTTGCTATGCAATCTGGTAGAGAATTACGTATTATGGTTGTCCCAGAAAAAATTAGTGATGTTGAAACTTTTAAATTAGCTCGTGATATTAAAGAAAAAATTGAAAATGAAATGACATACCCAGGACAAATTAAAGTTTCTGTTATTCGTGAAACAAGAGCAACAGAGGTTGCTAAATAAAATGAATATTTTGTTTATAGGAGATGTAGTAGGTAATCCTGGTAGAAAAGTTGTGAAATATTTTTTGAATAAATATGGTGATGAATATGATTTTGTAATTGCTAATTTAGAAAATGCTTCACATGGTAAAGGGTTAACTAGAAATCATTTTCTTCAAATGTTAGAAGCGGGTATAGATGTGGTTACTTTAGGTAATCATTATTATGCTAAAAAAGAAATAGAAACATTTATTAATGATTATGATAATTTATTAAGACCAAATAATTTACATAAAGGTACTATTGGTCATGGTACAGATGTTTATGTATGTAATGGACTTAATATTAGAGTTACTAATTTAATGGGTCGAGTATATATGTCTGATCCAGTTGATAATCCTTTTGATTCATTATTAGAAATTTGTGAAAATGATAATTCAGATATTCATATTGTTGATTTTCATGCTGAAGCAACAGGAGAAAAATTATCATTAGGTTGGGCTTTTGATGGCAAAGTAAGTGCTATTTTAGGAACACATACCCATGTACAAACTAATGATTTAAGATTATTAAAAAATGGTACGTTATATATGTCAGATATAGGAATGTGTGGACCATATAATGGTATTTTAGGTTCTACTAGAGAAAATGTGATTAAAAAAACATGGTTAGGAGTGCCTACTATCTTTGGAGTAGAAGATAATGATGATGAATATATTTTCTCTGCATGTTCAATAACTATTGATGAAGATACTAAAAAAATTGTAGATTTTAAAAATATTTACGAAGTAATAAAAGAAAGTGAGATTTAATATGGCAAATAAAGTAGTCGTACATTCTCAACCAGATTTAACTAAAGCTAGTAAAAGATCACGTGATCCAATAAAAATTATTAAAGAAGAAATGGTTATTCCTGATCGTTTACTTCAATATTGTAATGGTAAAAAATGCTTTATTAGGACTTATGGTTGCCAAGCTAATGTAGTTGATTCACAAAATATATTAGGTATTTTAGAAGAATTAGGATATATTCCAGTAGAGGATCCTTTTGAAAGTGATATTATTATTTTAAATACATGTGCAGTTAGAGAAAATGCTGAAGAAAAAGTTTTTGGTGAAGTTGGTGCGTTAAAAAAATATAAAACTCAACATCCAGATGCAGTTATTGCAGTATGTGGTTGTATGATTCAACAACCTCATGTAGTTGAAAAATTAAGAAAAGTTTATTCTCAAGTTGATTTAATGTTTGGTACTCATAATATTCATAGATTACCTTCTTTACTTGATGAAGTGATTTTTGATAAAAAAAGAATTATTGAAGTTTTTTCTAAAGAAGGAGAAGTTATTGAACATTTACCGATTGTTAGAGAAGATAAAATTAAAGCATTTGTTAATATTCAATATGGTTGTGATAAATTTTGTACTTATTGTATTGTTCCTTATACAAGAGGTAAACAACGTTCAAGAGAAAAAGAAGATATTATTGAAGAATGCAATATGTTAGTAAAAATGGGTTATAAAGAAATAACTTTGCTTGGGCAAAATGTTAATGCTTATGGTAAAGATTTATATGATGATTATTCATTTAGTTCTTTACTTGAAGATGTAGCTAAAACAAATATTCCTCGTTTAAGATTTATGACTTCACACCCTTGGGATTTTACTCAATCAATGTTTGATGTAATTTCTAAGTATGATAATATTATGCCTTATATTCATTTACCTTTACAATCAGGAAGTGATACTGTTTTAAGAAGAATGGGAAGAAGATATACTTCTACTTCTTATAAAGAATTAGTGGATAATTTAAGAAAAACTATCCCTGGAGTAAGTTTATCAACTGATATTATTGTAGGTTTTCCTAATGAAACAGAAGAAGAATTTATGGATACATTAAAAATGGTTGAATATGTTAGATATGATTCTGCTTTTACATTTATTTATTCTCCAAGAATTGGCACTCCGGCAAGTAGAATTAAAGATGATGTTTCTAGTGAAGAAAAACATCGTAGATTTGATATGCTTGTTAAAAAAGTTAATGAAATTGGTTTAGAAAAATATGCTGAATGTGTAGGAAAAACTTATGAAGTATTAGTAGAAGGTTCTTCTAAAAAAGATAGTGATATTTTAACTGGCTACACTAAAGATATGAAATTAGTTAATTTTAAAGGAAATAGAGATAATATTGGTAAATTTGTTAATGTAAAAATTACTTCTAGTCACTTATTTTATCTTTCTGGAGAAGAAGTTAATGAATAAAGATTTACAAGATGTATTAGATAAATATATTGATACATTTTTAAATCAAGAAGAAGTAAAACAATACTTTATTTTAGAAAAAGAAATTGAAAATTCTCAAGAAATAAATAATTTAAGAGAAAATTTAAAAAATTGTCAAAAAGCTTTAGCGTTATCAATTAATGATAAAGTTAAACATGAAGAATGTTTAATTAAATATAATCTTGCTAAAGATGCTTTTGATAATAATCCTATAGTAAATAATTATAATATTATAAAAGAAGATATTTATAATAAATTAAAAGATTTACAAGATAAAATTAATGATATTAATAAACAATAAAGATGCGTAAAATGTACGCATTTTTTATTTTCATCATATATTTAATTGAGGGATTATATATGTTAAGAGAAATTGCATGTAAAACATTAGTAGGTCGAGGTAGAATTAATTATTTTTTAGAAAAAAATATTAAATTAGATTGTAATGTTTCAAAAACATTAGGTTGTTGGATTATTAATTTAAATTATGAAATTATTGAAGAAAAGAAAGAATTATATTTAAATGGATTTTATTCTATTCAATTATGGTACGCTTTAGATGAAGATAAATCTTCTTCTGTTTATGAAGAAAAAATACCTTTTAAAGAAAAAGCTACTATGGTTTATAGAAACATGAAAACTTTAGATGATAAAAAAGATGTTAAAGTATTTGTTAATAAATATCCAAATGCTGTTTATATGAAACTTGATGAAAATAATAATATAAATTTAAAGATAGAAGCTTTATATTTTATAGATGTATATCAAGAAGCAATTTTAATTGTTGATACTAAAGAAAATGTTAAACCAGAAATGACACTTGATGAAGAATTATTGCTTAATGTTAATCCAAATTATTTAGTTGATAATGAAAAAAATCATAAGTAAATTGTAGTTTTATTATAAATAATAAATGTTTAAAAAAAGTTAATTTTAATATATAATTAAAACTAAAGGCGGTTTTGATATGGAATTAAAATATACACCGATGATTAATCAATATTTAAAAATTAAAAATAAGTATCCAGATACTTTGATTTTATTTCGTTTAGGCGATTTTTATGAATTATTTTTTGATGATGCAAAAATTGCTTCTAAAGAACTTCAATTAGCGTTAACTGGTAAATCTGCTGGAGTTGAAGAAAAAGTTCCAATGTGTGGAGTGCCTCATCACGCGATTAATTCTTATATTGATAAATTAATTGCTAAAGGATATAAAGTTGGTATTGTTGAACAACTTGAAGACCCTGCCTTAGCTAAAGGAATTGTAGAAAGAGATGTAGTGCAAATTATTACTCCAGGTGCATTTCTTGATATAAAAGATAAAGATAATAATTATTTAGGACAAGTAAGTGATGAAGAAAATTATTTTGTTTTTAGTTATTGTGATGTTTCAACTGGAGAAATCTTTGTTGAAAATTTAGAAAAAAATATTGAAGCAGTTATTGATGAAATTTCTAATTTAAATATTAAAGAAATCATTGTAGCAACTTCTTTTTCTGCTAAATATATTGAAAAAATTCGTCAAAGAAAAAATATTTTGATTTCTTATGAAAATAATGATCAAGAAACATTTGAACACCAATATATTTTGTCTAATGTAAGAGATTTAAATCAAAGAAAAGGCGTTGTAAGGTTACTTTCTTATATTAAAGATACTCAAAAAAAAGATCTTGATTATATGAAAGAAGCAGTTGTTTTAAGAAATAATACTTGTATGCAAATCGATGCTTTTTCAAGAGTTAATTTAGAATTAGTAAGAACAATTAGAAGTGAAGAAAATTATGGAACTTTATTTTGGCTTCTTGATCAAACTTCTACTAATATGGGGTCTCGTTTGTTAAAAAAATGGATAATGAAACCAACATGTGATTTGAATGAAATATTATCTAGACAATCAGTTATTGATTCTATGATTAATAAATTTTTAATTAGAGATGATATTAAAACTTCGTTAAAAAATATTTATGATTTAGAAAGATTAATTGCTAAAATTAATTTTGGTTCAGCTTCTGGTAGAGATTTATTACAATTAAAAAAATCGTTACAAGTTGTACCAACTTTATTAAATAGTCTTAATGAATTAGAAAATGAACATTTATTAAAATTTAAAGGTGCAAAAGAAAATTTTGCTTCATTAAGTAATTTACTTGAACAAAGTATTTCTGATGACGCTCCAGTTACTGTTAAAGAAGGAGGTATTTTTAAAAAAGGTTTTAATAATGAATTAGATGAATTAATTGATTTATCTTCTTCTTCCAAAAATTGGATTGCTGCTTTAGAAAATAAAGAAAAAGAAAGAACGGGTATTAAAACTTTAAGAGTAGGTTATAATCGTGTTTTTGGTTATTATATTGAAGTCTCCAAAGGAGCGGTTAGTCAAATTCCTCCTGAATGGGGTTATGAAAGAAAACAAACAACTGTTAATTCTGAAAGATTTGTTTCTCAAGAATTAAAAGATTATGAAACAAAAGTTATTACTGCAGAAGAAAAAAGATGTTCACTTGAATATGCTTTATTTAATAAATTAAGAGAAGAAGTAAATAAATATACAACTAAAATTCAAGATCTTGCTGATTTAGTTTCTTATGTAGATTGTTTATTAAGTTTAACTGAAGTTAGTATTGATAATCATTTTGTTAAACCTACATTTAATAATAAAAGAATAATTAAAATAATTGATGGTAGACATCCTGTAATTGAAAAAGTTATGTCGAATAAACATTATGTTCCTAATGATATTATAATGGATTCTAATACTGATATTTTAGTAATTACAGGACCTAATATGGGTGGAAAATCAACATATATGCGACAATTAGCACTTATTGTTATCTTGGCCCAAATTGGCTCATTTGTGCCTGCTAGTGAAGCTGATTTAATGATATTTGATGCTATTTATACTAGAATTGGTGCAAGTGATGATTTGGTTTCAGGACAATCAACATTTATGGTTGAAATGGCAGAAACTAATTATGCTTTAAGACATGCTGATGAAAATTCTTTGTTAATTTTTGATGAAATTGGTCGAGGAACTGCTACTTTTGATGGTATGGCTTTAGCACAAGCAATTTTAGAATATGATGCTGCTAAAATTAAAGCAAAAACTTTATTTTCAACTCATTATCATGAGATTACTAGTATTTCTGAAAAGATTCCTACTTTAAAAAATATTCATGTAGGAGTAAGCACTAATGAAGATAAGATTACTTTCTTATATAGAGTTGAAGAAGGTGCTATGGGAAAATCTTATGGTATTAATGTTGCTTCTTTAGCTCATTTACCAGAAGAATTATTATCAAGAGCTAGTGAAATACTAAAAGAATTAGAAAAAGAGAAAATATCAGTTAAATCTGATGTTATAAAAGAAGAAAAAGTGGTAATGCCTAGTTGGGTTAAAGAAGTTGAAAAAATTGATCCTCTATCAATGTCTCCATTAGAGGCAATAAATTTTTTATATGATTTAAAAAAGAAAATGAAGGAGAAATAAAATGGGTAAAATTCAAGTAATGTCTTCTAAACTTGCAAATATGATTGCAGCAGGGGAAGTTATAGAAAGACCTTCTTCAGTTATTAAAGAATTAGTAGAAAATTCTATTGATGCTCATGCTAAAAATATAGAAGTAAGTATTTTTAATGCAGGAAGAAATAAAATTATAGTTAAAGATGATGGGGATGGTATGGATCCTGAAGATGCAAAATTAGCTTTTAAAAGACATGCATCTTCAAAATTATTAGATGAATATCAATTATTTAAAATTAAAACAATGGGTTTTAGAGGAGAAGCTTTACCTTCTATTAGTTCGGTAAGTAAAGTTACAATGATGACTTCTACTGGTATTCTTGGAAGTAAAGTAACTACTAGTGAAGAAGAATTAAATATTGAACCATTTAAAGCAATTAAAGGTACTACTTTTATAGTTGAAGAATTATTTTATAATACTCCAGTAAGATTAAAATATTTAAAAAGTGATTCTACTGAGATTGCGTCTTGCTTAGAAACAATGCAAAGATTAGCATTATCTTTTCCTAGTGTTTCAATAAGTTTTTATATTGACGATAAATTATCTTTTTCTACTACTGGTAGAGGTGATTTACTTGAAGTTATTAGTAGATTATATGGTAATGATATTGCTAAAAAAATGATGAAAGTAACTTATTCAAGTAATGGATTTGATATAGATGGTTATATAGCTAAACCAGAAATTACTAGATCGACTAGATATTATATGATTACTATTTTAAATAATAGAAATGTTTATCTTCCACAAGTGCAAAAATCTATTATTTCAGGCTATAGTGATTACATTTTTAATTCTAAATATCCTTTTGTTGTTTTAACTTTAAGAGTTGATCATTCTTTAGTGGATGTTAATGTTCATCCATCTAAAAAAGAAGTTAGATTATCTAACGATAAAGAAGTCTCTTTAGCAGTAGAAGAAATGATTAAAGAAGCATTGAATAAAGAAAATGCAATTCATGAAGTCAGTTTACCTCATAAAGAAGTTGAAACAGTTACTTTATTTAAAGATAATACTTCTTCTAGTTTTGATACTTCTATTATTAGACCGATTAATCCAAGAGTAGAAATAAAAAATGAATTACAAAATGAAAAAATTAAAGAAAATAATTTTGATTTTGATATAACATCTTTAGATGAAAATATTGATGTAAAAAATAATGAAGATGTAAATAATGAGATTATTAATAATGAAGAAATAAATCAAGTTGAAGAAAAAAATAATGAAAAAACTATACCTTATTTTAAAGTTATAGGACAAGTATTATTAACTTATATAATTATTGAAGTTAAAAATGGTTTTTATATTGTTGATCAACATGCTGCTAATGAAAGAATTAATTATGAAAAATTTACTAAATTATTAAATTCTAAAATAGAAGTTTGTACTCCATTAATTCCTATAATTATTAATTTATCTCCTAGTGAAATTAAACGTTTGACAGAAGATAAAATTAAAATTTTAAATCAAATTGGTATTGAAATAGAAGGGTTTGGTTTAAATACAATTAAAATATCTTCTATTCCAGTTTTTATTAAAGAATATAATGAAGAAAAATATTTAGAAGAAATAATTGATCAAGTAATAAGAACTGATAAGATTGATTTAATTGAATTAAGAAAACATGTTATTGCTACAATGGCTTGTAAAGCTTCTATAAAAGCTAATGATCATTTGGAAATTAGAGAAATGGAAGATTTAATTAAAACTTTATTTACTTGTGATAATCCTACATGTTGCCCACATGGTAGACCAACTATTGTTCATTTTACTAAATATGATATTGAAAAAATGTTTAAGAGGTCTGGAATATGATTTATGTTATTGTAGGTCCAACTGGGGTAGGAAAAACTAAATTAAGTTTAGAATACGCTTTAAAACATGATGCTGTTATTGTAAATGGTGATGCTTTTCAATGTTATAAAGAAATGAATATTGGAACGGCTAAACCTACGTTAGAAGAAAGAAAGCTAGTGCCTCATTATTTATTTGATATAACTTCTGTAAGTAATACTTATACTATTTATGATTATCAAAAAGATTTAAGAAATACATTAAATGAACTATTGAAATTAAATAAAGATATTTTAATTGTTGGTGGATCTGGATTATATTTAAAATCTAGTTTATATGATTTTACTTTAACAGAAGTAAATAATGAAGTTGATATGTCTAAATATGAAAAAATGACTAATGAAGAATTATATAATGAATTAATAAAAATTGATTCTGAAGCTAGTAAAAATATTCATCAAAATAATCGTAAAAGAGTTCTTAGAGCTATTCAAATATTTTTAGAATCTGGAGATACTAAATCCCATAATATTACTAAACAAGAACATAAATTATTGTATGATGTAATTTTTATTGGTTTAAGTAAAGAATCAAGAGAAGAATTATATGATTGTATTAATAAAAGAGTAGATAAAATGATTGATGATGGATTAATTGATGAAGTTAATGCTTTAAAAGAAAAATATTCTCCATCATTAAGAGCGTTTCAAGCAATTGGTTATAAAGAATTGATGGTAGACTATGATTTAAAAGATATTAATGATATAATTTCTTTAATAAAGCAAAAAACAAGAAATTACGCTAAAAGACAATATACTTATTTTAATCATCAATTACCTGTAAATTGGTTTAATGATTATAAAGATGCTTTAATCTTTATGGAGGAAAACAATGAAACTAAAAAACATTTATGAAATTTCTAGATTACTTAATATTCCTGATGAATATATAGAACCATACGGTAAATATAAAGCAAAAATTGATTTAACCTATTATGAAAAAATTAAAGACAGAAAAGATGGTAAATTAGTTTTAGTAACTGCTATTACTCCTACTAAAGCTGGTGAAGGAAAAACTACAGCTTCTATTTCTTTACTAGAAGGTTTAAATTTAATTGGAGTAAATACAATTGCATGTTTAAGAGAACCTTCTTTAGGCCCAGTATTTGGTTTAAAAGGTGGGGCTACTGGTGGAGGAAAAGTCACTATTGAACCAAGTGAAGATATTAATCTTCATTTTACTGGTGACATGCATGCTTTAACTTCTTCAATTAACTTAATTAGTGCTGTTTTAGATAATTATATATATCAAGGTAATGAACTAAATATTGATCCTAATAAAGTTGTTTGGAAAAGAGCAATAGATATGAATGATCGTACTTTAAGAGAAATTATTATTGGATGTGGGGCTAAAAGCAATGGTGTTGAAAGAAAAGATGGTTTCATTATTACTGTTGCTAGTGAATTAATGGCTGTATTTTGTTTAGCAAAAGATGAAGAAGATTTTATTAATAGAGTAAAGAAAATTATAGTTGCGTATACTTATGATGATTTACCAATTACTATTGATGATTTGAAAATTTCTAACGCGGTTAGAAAATTAATGAAAGAAGCTTTTAAACCTAATTTAGTACAATCTAGTGAAAATAATCCTTGTTTAGTTCATGGTGGTCCTTTTGCTAATATTGCTCATGGTTGTAATTCAATTATTGCAACAAAAATGGGTTTAAAATTAGCTGATGTTGTAGTTACAGAAGCTGGTTTTGGAGCGGATTTAGGGGCAGAAAAATTTTTAGATATAAAATGTCAAGAAGCTAATTTAAAACCAAATTTAGTTGTTATGGTGGCTACTATTAGAGCTTTAAAAATGCATGGTGGAGAAATTGATTTAAATAAAGAAAATGTTGAAGCCTTAAAAATAGGAATTGCTAATTTAAAACAACATTTAGAAAATATAAAAAAATTTGGTATGAATGTAGTAGTGGCAATTAATCATTTTGCTACTGATACAGAAAATGAAATTAATTATTTAAAAAATTGGTGTAAAGAGAATAATTATAAAGTTAGTTTCTTAGATGGTTTTATTAATGGTGGAAAAGGCTCAATTGAACTTGCTTCATTAGTTAAAGAAGAATTAAATCGTCCATCTAATTATCATCCTTTATATTCAAAAAATAGTTCTTTAAAAGATAAAATTGAAATTATTTGTAAAGAAATATATCGTGCTAATGGAGTTAATTATTCTTCTGAGGCTTTAGAAGATATAGCTAAATATGAAAAAATGGGATTTAATAATGCTTATATTTGCATGGCTAAAACACCTAATTCATTTTCAGATGATCCATTAAAATTAAATACTCCAAGAGATTTTTATATTAATATTAGAAAAGTTAATCTTTCAAGTGGAGCTAATTTTGTTATACCATTAACTGGATCAATACTTACTTTACCTGGACTTCCTAAAGTTCCTCAAGCAGTAAAAATGGAGAATGAATAAAATGGAATATTTAATTGGAAAACCTGTTAGTGATCATATTAAAGAAGAATTAAAAGAAAAAATCCTTAAGAAAAAAAGAAAACCAGTTTTATATATTTTATTAAATAAAGAAGATGATTCTTCTCTTGGATATGTTAATAATTTAGTAAAAACTGGTGAGAAATTAAATATTGAAGTTAAAGTTATTACTATTAATTCGTTACAAGAATATATATCTAATATTAATTATATTAATAATGAAAAAAATATTGATGCATGTTTAATTACTAGACCTTTAGTTAAAGGTGTTAAAGAAAATGATGTATTGCCATTACTTGATTATAAAAAAGATGTTGATTCAATCAATCATCAAAGCTTAGGTTTAATTTTATTAGGTAATGAAAAATTTGTACCTAATACTGCTTTAGCTATTATTAAAATGATAGATTATTATCATATTGATTTAGTAGGAAAAAAAGTTTTAGTAATAGGTAGATCATTATCTGTAGGTAAACCAGTAGCCTTACTTCTTATGAATAGGCATGCAACAGTTACTATTGCTCATTCTAAAACAAAAGATTTGGATAATGAATTAAAAGATTATGATATAGTAATCGCAGCAATTGGTAAACCTCATTTTATTGATTCAGCAAAAATGAAACCAGGAAGTGTTGCTATTGATGCAGGTATTCATTATTTAGAAGATAAAATTATTGGAGATATTATTCCTAGTGATAATGTTGCTTATATTAGTAAAGTTCCTGGTGGTGTTGGCCCAATAACTGTAAGTTGCTTAATGAATAATGTTGTAACTTGTTATGAGGAAAATACAAATGATTTCTAATGAAGAATACCAATTAGATTCTATTGTTGAAATGAAAAAAGCTCATCCATGTGCAACTAGAAGTAAACAATTTATGATTGTAAGATTGGGTGCAGATATTAAAATTAAATGCTTAGGATGTGGTAATGTTGTCATGCTAAGTAGAAATGATTTTAATGAAAAAGTAAAAAAAATTATTAAAAAATGAAGAAAAACCTCTATATATTTAATGGAGGTTTTTTTATGTTACAGTTAAAAAATATTTTTAAAAAATATGATCGAGTTATTTTTGATAATCTCTCTATTTCTTTTCCTAGTAAAGGATTTGTTTTTATTACAGGAGAAAATGGAATTGGTAAAACAACTTTATTTAATATTATTTTAGGTATAGAAGATGCTGATAAAGGTGATATATTTATCGATAATAAAAAAATTTTAAAGAAAGATTTTACTTTTATAAGAAAAAATTATATTAATGTTATTTTTCAAGATTATGGCTTAATTGATTATTATTCAATTGAAGAAAATTTAAAAATTCCTTTATTGAATATTGATAAAAAATATACTAAAGAAGATTTAATTAGAGTATTAAAAGAAGTTAATTTAGATAAAAAATTGGATGAATTAGTAAAGAATTTATCTGGTGGAGAAAAGCAAAGATTAGCTATCGCAAGAACTTTATTGCTAGATAAAAATATTTATTTGTGTGATGAGCCAACTGGCTCTTTAGACCAAGAAAATACCATTATTATTTTTGATATTTTAAAAAAAATAAGCTTAACTAAATTAGTAATATGTATTTCTCATGACCAAGGATGTGTTGATAAATATGCAGATATTATTATTAATCTTAATGAGAGAAAGAATTATGAATATAATGATATTAATAATAAAAAGATTAATATATATAAATTAAAAAATATTAGTGTTATAGATAAATTAAAAATAAGTCATTATTCTTTAAATCATCATAAATTAAGATCTTCTTTATCATTAATTAGTAATTTTCTTATATTTTTAAATTTATTTTTATCAATTATTTTATCTTATTCAATTAATAACAATATTAGTGATAATTTTAAAAAAAGTTTAGAAAATAATTTTATGCAAGTTAGTATGTGTACAAAAATTGAAAATAATTCTTCAATTAATTTTAATAAAATTTATCGTCCTCAAATAGATGTTTTATTAGATGATTTATCTTCTTTTAATTATAAAATTGATTACTGTTATGATTATTTTTTTTTAAATAGTAAAATTATATTTAATCATGAAGAATATAATTATACATTTAAACCTTTAGAAGAATTGCCTACTAATTATTTATATTTATTAGATAAAGTTAATTCATTATCTTTTACTGAAGTAATTGTTAATGATGAAGCATATAAAATATTAAATAATAATTTTGATTTAATTATTAATAAAACAATTAAATCAGAAGATAATAATCATAATATTGCTATTGATAATCTTAATTTGAATTTTAAATTTAAAGTGGTAGATGTTATAGAAGAATTTGGCTTTATGAAAATACCACTTATTTATTATTCTAATGAAAGATTAAAAGAAATTATTAATAATATTGAACTAATTAATTATTCTTCTTTATTAAAGAAAAAAATTACTTTATTAGATAGATTTAGAGAATTATCATTTGATAATGAAGAAATATCTTCTTATAAATATAATATTTGGACTAATGAAATAAAAAAAATAAATAATCATTTAATAAATAAAGGTTATAATGTTATTTGTTCAAGTATAGATAATGAAAAAAGTCTTAAAGATATTTTATCTACAATTAATTTAACTTTTAATTTATTTTTAATTATTTCTTTTATAATTACTTTCTTTTTAATGGGTATTATTATTTATTCTTTGATTATGGACCGTAAAAGAGAGATTGCTTTAATGAAAATTAATGGTTTAAATAATAAAGATGTAAAATCTATTATTAATTTTGATGCAATAATTATTAGTTTAATTAGTTTTATAAGTGTAGTTTTTATTATTAATTTTGTTCTTAATATTTTTAATAAATATCTTAAATT
>CAJKZK010000027.1 GCA_905204225.1 uncultured Bacillota bacterium | reverse complement strand
TATTTTTGTAAGGGATATTAATAATTAAATATGAATGAAAAACAAATAAATGATATTAAAAATATTATAAAATCAAGTGATAAAATTGTTTTTTTTGGTGGCGCAGGTGTTTCAACTGCTTCAGGTTTAAAAGATTTTCGTGGTAAAGATGGATTATATTTGTTAAAAAGTAAATATAATAAATCATATGAAGAAATGTTGTCTATTGATTATTTTGAAGAATATCCAGAAACATTTTATAAATTCTATAAAGAATTCTTTTTACAAAAAAATGATATCGAGCCTAATAAAGCTCATTATGTTTTAGCTGAATTTGAAAAAAAGCATAATTTAAAAATAATTACTCAAAATGTCGATGGATTACATCAAAAAGCAGGATCTAAAAATGTTATAGAATTACATGGCTCTATTGAAAAAAATTATTGTGTTAAGTGCCACAAAAACTATTCTATTGATTATGTGAAACAAAGTATAGGTGTACCTTATTGCACATGTGGAGGAATAATTAGACCTGGTATTGTTTTTTATGGTGAAATGTTAGATGCTAATAATGAAATAAATGCTGAAAAAGCTGTTAATGAAGCTGATGTTTTAATAGTAGGTGGAACTTCATTGAAAGTATATCCTGCTGCTGGATTTGTTAGATTATTTCATGGTAAATGTTTAATTATTATTAATAACGATTATACTGATTATGATTATTTGGCAAATTATGTTTTTCATGAAGATATAGGTAATGTCTTAGAAAAAATATTATTATGAAAAATGAGATAAAGATTAGAAAACATCATTTTGATATTATAATTGATGATAAGTCAAAAATATTAATATTAGGAAGTTTACCTTCACTTATGTCAGAAAAAAACAATTTTTATTATGGTAATCCTTTTAATAGATTTTGGAAAGTAATTGGTTTTTTATTTCATGAAAATAATTTGATTAATCAAAATAATGAATATAAAAAGGAAATAATTTTAAAAAATCATTTAGCTCTATATGATGTAATAAAAGAATGCAAAATTAAGGGATCAAGTGATAATGATATTATAGATGATAGTGTTATTGTTACTGATTTAAAAGAAATATTAAATAAATATAATATTAAATTAATCGTTTTAAATGGTAATAAATCATACGAAATTTTTAAAAAATATTATCCTGAATATTTAAATATAGCAATAAAAATGCCTTCAACATCATCTGCAAACGCTAGATATAGTTTAGAAAAACTGATAGATAAGTGGAAAATTATTAAAAATTTAGAAAAAATATAATAATTTTAGTGTTTTTTTATGTTTTATACTATAATATAAAGGTATAACAAGAGATTGTTATGTCTTCGATCATTTATAAAATGTTAGAAGTGGGTTTCCCACTTTTTCTTTTGTGAAAATATTTAGGAGGTTTTAATATTGACTACATTAGAAGAAAATTTGATAGCTGGGTTAAATAATGTTGTGCTAAAACACAATATGTTAATTGATGAATTACATTATTTAAAAAAAGGCAAAGAGTTTATATTGCAAATTTATGTTGAAAGAGAAGATCTTTCACCAATTGAATTAGATGCTATAGTATCTTTATCTGAAGATTTATCTTCTAAACTTGATGAACTTGATTTAATTCAAGATAATTATTGTTTAGATGTATCAACTTCTGGCGCGGATAAGCCAATAAAGGATTTTTCTAAATTTCCATTACTTATAGGAAAATATATGGAAATAAGATTAATTAATCCTATTGAAGGTCTAAATATTTATGAAGGTGTTTTGAAACAAGCTAATAACGAAGAAATAACACTTTCATATAAGGTCAAGACAAGAACAAAAGAAGTTATTATTAAAATTTCAAATATTAACAAAGCAAAATTGACTGTAAAAGTATAAAATTAAAGGAGAAAATTATGTTAAATGCTAAATTATTTTTTGAAGCTATTGATGCTCTTGAACAACAAGGTATTAATCGTGAAATTACTATTCAAGCTTTGAAAGATGCTTTTGAAACTATTGTTAAGAAAAAACACATTGATGGATTACCAGATTTAATGGTAAAAGTAGATATCGACACTGAAAATGGAAAAATTAATATTTATAACATTAAAAATGTTGTAGAAGATGTTCAAGATGATGCTCTTGAAATTTCACTTGAAGATGCACAAGAAACTAATCCTGATATTAAAATAGGTGATCAAGTATATATTGAAGTAAAATTAGAAGAATTTACTAAAGCTGATGCAATTAAATTTAAATCAATTTTGAAACAAAAAATAAAAGAAGCTGAAAAAGCTGCTATATTAAAAATGTATTCTGATAAAATTGATGAAATAATTACTGGTTATGTTGAGAAAATTGAACCTCATTATACTTTAATTAATATTGGTAGAACATCTGTTGTTTTACAAGATAAAGAAAAAATTGGTGATGAAAAATTTACTATTGGCCAAACAGTTAAAGTATATCTTGAAGCTGTTGGTTCTTCAGCTGAATCTGGAATTACTATTTCAAGAGCTTGTCCTGGTTTCTTAAAAAGATTATTTGAAGAAGAAATCAGAGATGTTTATGATGGCACTGTTATTATTAAAGATATTGCTAGAGAAGCAGGTGAAAGAGCAAAAATATCAGTAACAACTAATGATATAAATGTTGATCCTGTAGGAGCTTGTATTGGACAAGGTGGTAGTAAAATTCAAAAAATTTGTAATCAAATTAATAAAGAAAAAATAGATGTTGTTCAATATCACATTCATAAAGGTTTATTTGTTGCAGAATGTTTAAAGCCTGCTACTGTAATTGGTGTTAAATTAATTTCTGAATATTCTGCTGTAGCAGTTGTTAAAGATGGTGATTTAAGAGTTGCAATTGGTAGAAAAGGTGTAAATGCTAGATTGGCTTTTAAATTAGCAAATTGTAAGATTGATATTAAAGAAGAAAGTGTTGCTCGTCAAGAAGGAATTGAATTCTTTACTATTGATGAAATGAAAAAACAAGAAGAAGAAATGATTTTTGAACAAAGAAGAAAAGCTCTTCTTGAACAAATTGCTAAAGAAGAAGAGGCAAGAAAGAAACGTGCAGAAGAAGAAGCAAAATTAGCAGAAGAAAATAAAGCTGAAGAAATTGAAGAAAAAGTTGAAACTGCTCCAATTGAAGAAAAAGTAGAAGAAACTCCTGTTGAACAAGTTGCTGAAGAAGTAGAAGAAAAAGTGGAAGAAGCTCCTATTGAATATAATCCAGTTAATCTTCAATCTAAAGTTTCTCTTGCTGACTTAGAAAAACAAATAGAAGAAGAGAAGAAGAAAAAATCTAATCAAACTTCTAATAATACAAAGAAGAAAGCAAAAGTAGAAGAAAAAGTTGAACCTACTACAAATAAATCAAGAATGGATATTTATACTCAAGAAGAACTTGATGCTATGGATAATGAACTTGATGAAGATGAAGATTACATAGACGACGAAGATATCGACTATGATGATTATGATGAATATTACGACGAAAAATAATGGAAAAGAAAATACCTTTAAGAAAATGTTTAGCAACTCAAGAAATATGCCCAAAAAAAGAATTAATAAGAGTTGTTAAAAATAAAGATGGAGTTGTTTTTGTTGATTTAACTGGAAAAGCAAATGGGCGTGGTGCTTATTTAAAAAAATCAATTGAAGCAATTGACAAAGCTAAAAAAATTAAATGCTTAAATAAAGCATTAGAATGTGAAATACCTGAAAAGGTATATGAAGATTTATATGGACTTATTGCAAAAAAATAAGATAAAAACATTATTACAATTTGCTTATTGTTCAAAAAAAATGTATTTTGGTGAAACTAATATTATTAAAATGATGAATCAACAAGTTAAAGTTTTGGTTCTTAGTAATGATATTTCTTCATCTCAAGAAAAAAAATATTTATCAAAAGCTAATTATTATAATGTAAAAGTAATTCATTTTATTTCTAAACAAGAAATGGGAGAATTATTTAATAAAAATGAAGTTGCTTGTGTTGGTATTAATGATATTAACATGGCTAAAGAAATTATTAAGTTAGCACAATAGATGCTAAAGAAAGGGGAAATAAGTATGGCGACTAATAACAAAAAAAATTATGGAAAAAATAAACCTGAAAACAATAGAGTTTCTAATGTTCCATCTTTTGATCGTAACAAGAAAAACTCTGGACCTCAAACAAAAGTAAATGGTGGTGTTTTTAAATATGTTGGAGATGTTACTGTTGGTGAGTTAGCAAAAAAACTCAATCTTAATTCCTCTGACATTATCAAATTCTTATTTATGAATAAGAAGGCAATGGTCACAATTAACCAAACTTTGTCAGATGACTTAATCGCAGAAGTATGTATTAATTATGGATACGATTTCCAAAAAGAAGAAGTTGTTGATAAAGAAAATTTTGAAGATATTAAAATTGAAGACGATGAAAAAGATTTGCAAGAAAGACCACCAGTAGTAGTTGTTATGGGTCATGTTGATCATGGTAAAACTACTTTAATTGATACAATAAGAGATTCTCATGTTGCTGAAGGTGAAGCAGGGCTTATTACTCAACAAATTGGAGCTTATCAAAAAGAAATTCAAGGAAAGAAAATTACTTTTTTAGATACTCCTGGTCATGAAGCATTTACTGCTATGCGTGCTAGAGGCGCTGCTATTACTGATATTGCTTTGATTGTTGTTGCTGCTGATGATGGTGTTATGCCTCAAACAGTAGAAGCAATTAATCATGCTAAAGCAGCTGGAGTTACTATTATTGTTGTTATTAATAAAATAGATAAACCAACAGCAAATGTTGATAGAGTAAAAGATGAATTAGCTCAATACGATTTAATTCCAGAAGAATGGGGTGGAGATACCATTTTTAGAGAAATTTCTGCTAAAAAGAAAATAGGTATTGATGAATTGCTTGAAACTATATTAGTTGTTGCAGAATTAAAAGAATTAAAAGCAAATCCTCATAGATATGCTTTAGGCACTGTAATTGAAGCCTCATTAGATAAAAATGAAGGACCAAAAGCTACATTATTAGTACAAAATGGTACTTTAAAAGTTGGAGATTCTGTTGTTGTTGGCAATTATTATTGTAAAGTTAGACGAATGGTTAATGAATATCGTCAAAATGTTAAACAAGCTCTTCCATCTACTCCAGTAGTGGTTACTGGTATTGAAGATGTTCCTACGGCTGGAGATTCATTTATGGCATTTGTTGATGAAAAAACTGCTAGAGATATATCTGAAGCAAGAAAATTAAAAGCAAGAAATAAATCATTAAATAAAAATAATATTACTTCTTTAGATGAAATATTTAATCAAATCAAAGAAGGTGAATTGAAGAATATTAATATTATTTTAAAAGCAGATTTACAAGGTTCTGTAGAAGCAATTAAATCAAGCTTAGAAAAAATTCAAGTTGATGGCGTTAAAATTAATGTGATTCATGCTGCAGCTGGTGCTATTACTGAATCTGATATTGTTTTAGCATCTGCTTCTAATGCATTAGTTTATGGCTTTAATGTAAGACCTGATGCTAAAGTAAGACAAAAAGCAAATGAAGAAAAAGTTGAAATACATTTGCATTCAATTATTTATGCATTAATTGAAGAAATTGAATCTGCAATGAAAGGTTTGATGAAACCTATTGAAAAAGAAGTTGTTATTGGACAAGCAGAAGTTAGATCAATCTTTAAAGCATCTAAAGTTGGAACTATTGCTGGATGTTATGTTACTGATGGTTGCTTAAAAAGAGATTGTTTAATAAGATTAATTAGAGATGGTGTTGTTATTTATACAGGTAAAATTTCATCTTTAAAGAGATTTAAAGACGATGCTAGTGTTGTTAAAAAAGATTTTGAATGTGGTCTTACAATTGAAAATTATAATGATGAAAAAGAATATGATATAATTGAAGCATATGAAATTCAATTAGTAGAAAGGAAATAATATATGGCGAATAAGCAAGCAAGAATTGCTTCTTTAATTCAAAAAAATATTTCAGATATTATTCTATATGAATTGAGAAATCCAATTATGAAACTTGTAACAGTAAATAGTTGTCAAGTTAGCAAAGATAATTCTGTAGCGAAAATTTATGTTTCACATCTTAATCATGATTTAGTTGATCAAGCTCTAGAAGAATTAAATAGAGCTAAAGGTGCGATTAGGTCATCTTTAGCAAGTAAAATGGATATTTATAAAGTTCCTGAATTAATATTTATTAAAGATGATACTTTAGATAAATATGAAAGAATTGAAGAAATATTAAAAGAATTAAAAAAATAAAAAGCACAAATTAGTGCTTTTTTTAGTTTTAAATTATTGATATTTAATAAAGTGGTAATTTAAATTAATATTATCATTATTAGAAATTATTAAATCAAAACTATCTATTGTTATGTTTTTAAATTCTATATTAATTGAATAATATGAAGTTTGATTCTTTTTAAATGAAGTAAATTCTCCATTTACTGAATATGGATTCCAAGTAAAAGTATAGTCATCATCATTATCCATAATAAGAACAGTTGGTTCGATTTTATTAAAAGCAAATGAATATTTTTCAAATATAAATTCTAATGAAATATTATCATTTACTTTATATTTATTTTCCATTAATGGTTGAATTTTATTGTATCTACCATAAGAATAAGAAAAAATATTTTTATTATTTTTATCTTGCATTGTAATTGATTTTAATCCATATAAGTCATATTTATCATTATATAATTCTATTGAAGCATTAAATTTTGATAAATCATTACTATCTAATAAATAAATTTGTGAACCTAATATTTGATAAGTAAAATTATATGTTTTGTTTTCAACATCTCCTTTAGCAACACCTGTACCATCATTAAATAATTTAATATAAGTGTCATTTAAAGAATTATAATAATAATTACCTGCTATTTTATCTAATGTAACTGATGGAAGAATAGATATTTTTAAATCATGTTTTATGCTTGGATAATTTTTTGATTTAGCTGTAATTGTTAAAGATGAAGTTTCCTTTAACATTTTAATTTTAAATTTAGGTTTATTTGTTTTTAACATTTCTTCATCAGAATCTATATAGACTATTTCAGCAAATTCATTGTTTTCATCAGATAAAAATACTTTTATTAAAGGATTAGCATAAGAATTTGTTTCAACGTAGAATTCATAAGTACCACCAACATAATATTCATTTACATTAATAGCATCTTTAATTTCTAATTTTGTTAATGTTGAATATTTAAAATATAATTCTGCTTCAAATGTTTTTTCACTATATAAAGTTCCTATTTCAACTTTTGTAGTGCCAGTTTTATTTCCTATCCACCCAGATATAACATTCTTTTTAATATAATTTGGGTCATAACTAATAATGGTTAAATTTGAATAATCTATTGCAGTTAATGGGCTATAAGGTGTATTCATAATATCTTCAATAGAAAATGTTTGTCCACAGGAAAATGTTGTTTCTACAAACGAAATATCGTTTATAAGATATTTATCTATATCAAAGAAAAAGCTGTCTACTTTTGTTCTTTGCTTATATTCTATATTAAATTCGATAGTAGAAGTATATTCACATAATTTTTCATCTATATTAGTCTTGTTTAAGACATCACCAGAATATTTTTTATTGATAATTTTGCCTTCTGTTAATTGACTTTTATTATTTATTTTGAAATATACATAATTTTTAACAATAACTGAATTAGTTCCATTTTCATATATTTCATCATTATTTGCTTCTATTTCAATAATTTTAGTAGATATATTATTAGCTTTAGTAATATTTAAAGAATTATAATATTTAGTAGATGTTTCTTCGTTAAAAGTTCCAATAGTTAAATTTTGTATTCTTATAACCGAATTTAATTTTTGAATTATTGTTGTATAAAATGAATGCATTCTATTAACTTTTTCTTGAGCTTTATTTTTTTCTATATAATTTTTTTCTTCTATAATTAAATTATCTTTTTTTGGTGTATCTTTTTTTTGACCTAATAAATAACCTTTTAAATTTGGCTTTTTAGAAGAATTTTCATATTCTTTCAATTCAAAATAATTTTTGTCATTATAGAAATATGCTTCGTTTAATATTTCATTATTAATGATGTTTGTTTCTTGATAATAAGATTGATTAATATTTTTTTTTTCTAAATAATTTGTGCCAGTTATATCTTCTTTTTGCACTTTTCTTTGAGTAGCCGTTAATTTTGTTCCACCTATATAGAATGTATTATCAAGAGATTTAATAATTTTTTCATAATTAGAAGCATTTTGAGGTATTTCAATTTTTTCATTTAATGATTCAGTTGTTATTAATAAAGGATTTAATAAAGAATAGTCAATTTTAAAGGAATAATAACCCATTTTTAGAGGTTTATAATAATTATTATTTTTTATAAAATCTTGATTATTAATATCAAAATTGAAACTATAATTATCGCTAACAATAGAGAAATTTATTTCATCAATGAAAACATTATTTAAAGAAAAAGTAAAATCATCATTTTTAATAAATTCATAATTCTCTTCATCTGATATATATAATTTTATATTTGAAAAAGAAGAATCAATTTTTGTAAAATATAATTTATTATCAATAATTTTAATATTATATTTTCCTTCATTAAGTACTTTAATTTTATTATTGTCACCTTCTAAAAAATATTTATTATCATTAATGTTTGAATATCCTAATGATATTGAATTATTTTTAATAATAAATACATCGTCTCTTCTTAATAAAATATTATTTAATTCGTTATTAATGAATGTAAGATTTTGATTGTTAATATTTAATTCACCTTGAATATTAAATGAATTATTATTTGTACAACCAATAGATAATGTTACAAATATACATATAAACAAGTGTTTTAAATTAGGTTTCATAATATTACCACCTCTAAATATATAAAGATTTTAACAAAAAAAATAATAATTTAAAATCATTATTAAAAATTATTTAAAAATGGGTTTAAAAAATATAAAATATAGTCTATAAGAAAAAGGAGAGTTTGTAATGAAAAATAAATATAAAAGTTTATTAGCTTTTTCATTGTTAATGTTTTCTTGTAATGGTGGTTCATCATCAATTACCACTTCAAGTGAAGGATTATATTCAAGATTAACAAACGCTATTAAGGGATTAAGTAATTCTTTTACCGCTACTGGAACATTAAGTTATGCTAATTCGACAGATAATAAAGAAGTTAGTTATTCATCATTAATTCAATATTCTTTAGATGGTTATTATTGTGAAGAAGTTGATATCACTACTAATGAAGCTACTATTCAAGAGAGCATTATAAAAGGTGAAGATGGAAATGCTTATGGTGAATATTTAGATTATAATACTAATAAAATAATGAAAAATGAATTAAATATTCCATATGATGAATATATAGATAATAATTTTGCTGAATTAACTGTTAAAGATCTTGAAGGAATTAAAGGACAAAAAAATTGGTATAGTATAAAAAATACTAATGTTTCTTATGGACTTGCAAAATTTATTACAGGATATAATGTTTCAACTGATGGTTTAACAGTTAATCAATTTGCTTTACATTTTGATGGTGATAAATTTGATAGTTTTTATATTTTACTTGATTATACTGAAGATTCAGATGATGAATCAACTGATGTTTATTATGAACAATACTTATTTCAATTAAATATTTCTAATGTTGGATCAACAGTTGCAAATAGAATAGTTCCTTATAATCATGTTGATGACCATGATATTTTACAAGATGCATTAATTGATTTAGCTGATAAAAATAATTTTACAATTCATTTTGATATAAAAAATACTAATAAAAATGCTGAAAATGAAAGCTTCGATTATTATGTTGATTTTGATAATAAAATGTTATATTCAACTCAAAAATTAAATTTGACTACTACTGATCCAGCGTCAAATAATTTTGTTACTGTTCCTTATGTAGTAGGATATAAAGAAATTAATAATAGGCCAATAATGTATTTTTTTGATCCTACAACTGGAGATATTATAAGAAATATTAACAATAGTGAAGCAAGATATGATTATAATGATTATCAAGGCACTCATGATAATTTCCGTGATATTGATTTTTTACTTCCAAGAGTAAAATCATCTACTAGAGGTGTAGCTGCTGAATGCTTTAAATCCTTAGGAAACTTAAAATTCTCAACATATTATAATACATATGAAAGATGTTTATTATCATTAATTCCTTATGATATGTATGAATATAATGAATATAATTTTAGTCTTGATGTCAATGAAGATGGATTTATCAATAAACTTATATTAAAAGATTCATATAAATTTTTGCCAGTAGGTGCAAGTCAATATGAAACTTCTAATAGAACAATAACTATTACTTATGGAAAATATGATGAAACAACAATTCCATCATGTTTGATGCTTGCAAAATAAGAAAAGGAGAAAATGTATGAAAAAGAAAATATTGTTTTGTTTAGCTGCTTGTTTATTACCACTTTCTTTTGCAAGTTGCTCTGGAAATAATAGTAGCGAACATTATACAATTACCCAAGGAACAGATGGAATTCAATTTGAATTAAATGAATCTAAAGATGGATATATTGTAACTGATAGTTTAACTATTGAAACAGATATTATTATTCCTGAATTATATAATAATCTTCCAGTTAGAGAAATTGGACCAGCAGCTTTTAGGTATGCTACTGTTGATTCAATAACATTACCTCGCTCATTAAGAAAAATTGATGATGAAGCTTTTTTAGGTTTAGTTGATGCTGGAAGTGGATTACTCACTTCTATTATTATTCCAGATGGGGTAGAAGAAATTGGCGATAAAGCATTTTATTATTGTCCTTCTTTAAGAGAAATTAAACTTCCTAAAACTTTGAAAAAAATTGGCGATAAAGCATTTGGATTAAATACTAATTTATCAAAAATTAATCTTGAAAATAATAAAAATGATTATTTTGAAGTAGAAAGTAATGTTTTGTATACAATAGGCAAAACAGAATTAATATGTTATCCACAAGGAATTAAAGCTTTAACTTATGAGTTACCTGATTCAGTTGAAATTGTTCGTAATGGAGCAATGTATGGTAATCAAAATTTAACAGGTATTACAATTAGTTCTAATAGCCAATTAGTTGAAATTGGTGAAAGAGCTATGGCTGCTTTATTTAATGTTGAATCTATTGATATTAGTAGATGTCAATATTTAACAACTATTGGTGAAAAAGCATTTAGTGAAAATACTTCATTAAAACAAATGGAAATACCAGCTTCAGTTACATCAATGGGAGATGCAATATTTTATAAATCAAGTAGTATTCAATTTATAAAATTAAATAATTCATTTGAAAGATTACCTAATGAAACATTTAGCAGTTGTTCAAGATTACAAAATGTCACATTTACTAGTGCAAGTACAATTAAAACAATTGGTAAAAAAGCTTTTAGTGGAACTGCAATAACTAAATTTCCAACATTAGTTAACCTTGAAACAATTGAAGAAGATGCATTTAATGCATGTATGAGCATGGATACTATTTCATTTCCAAATAAATTAAAAACTATTGGTGTTGGTGCATTTAATAATTGTTCAAGCGTAACAAGTATTATTTTTCCTAATGCATTAACTGAAATTACTGAAAGAGCGTTTAATAGATGTGAAAATTTACAATCAATAGATTTATCTAATACTCAAGTAACAACTATTGGTAGAACAGCTTTTATGGGATGCTCAAGTGTTGTTGAAATTGAATTTCCTTCAACATTAAAAAGAATTGAAGAAAAAGCGTTTTCTGGATTAGTTAAATTAGAAACATTGGAATTTCCAAAAGGCCTTGAATATATAGGATATGCTGCATTTGATAATTATTCTGCTTTATATAAAATATTTATTCCAAGCACAGTTAAAGAAATTGAAAATGGTGCTTTTGCAGGTGTTACAGGTAGACAAGATTTACAAATTTTTGTTGAAAGTAGTACTGCTCCTGAAGGATTTAGTTCAAGTTTTGTTTTCTATGTTCCAAAAATTGATATTCATTATGGTGCGACAAAACAAAATTATATTAACGCTAAACATGTTTATAGAACTAGATCAATAAAATTAAGTGATACAGAGATTACATTAAATGTAAATGAAACTAAAACAATTACTGCTACTGCTGTTACTTGTGAAGAAGATCAAACTCCTACTATTAGTGGTTTTGAATGGACTTCTTCAAATCAATCTGTTGCTACAATCAATAATGATGGTCTTATTACTGCCCTTGCAAGTGGCACAACAACTATTACAGTAAAAAGTATAGATACTAATTCAACTGTTTCATGTATTGTTACAGTTAAATAAAGAAGGTTTTTATGAAAAAGAATTTTTTAATTTTATGTTCATTATTGTTATGTACACCTATGTTAAATAGTTGTAACCAAACAACACAAGAAACGTTACTTATCAAAGGTAATAATCAAGTTGGTATTAATGAATATATTGATTTATCTGCATATTTAAATGATGAATTAACTGATAATGTTATTTGGAGCAGTTCAGATCCATCTATTGCTACTGTTTCTTCTATAGGCATGGTTAAAGGTTTAAAAGTTGGTACTGTTATTATTAGTTGTGTTTTATCTAATAATAAAAATGTTAGTAATACATTTGAAGTATCTGTTCATGAATCATATTCATTAAGTAATGTTATGGGTAAATTTATTAAAGATAAAGTTGCATATAAAACATCTGTTAATAACACAATTAAAATTAATAATCAAAATATCGACATTAAATTTGAAGAAAAATATTATACTGATTCATATTTATTTATATCATCTTCTATAGATTATGAATCAAGTTTTGGTTATGGTGAAGAAAATGATACTACAATTGTTTATCATTATGATTATAATAAGGAAATAACTAATGCAGAATTTTTAAGAACTGAAGTTTATAATTATAGAAGCTTAACGTATGATTTACAAGATTTATCAATCAATGATTTTGCTAATTATAATTTAAATGATAATAATGAATACGAAATATTAGAAAATAATACAAAAACGACTTTTATTTCTTTTATTAATCAAAATTTTAATACTACAAACGATAAAACTTCTGCATATCAAAGTTTATCTAATGGTTTAACTTCATTAAAAATAAAAGTTCAAGATGAAAATAATTTTTCTGCAATTTATGATTTTTCTTCTTCAATAGTTACAATGAATTTTTCTTTAATTAATGAAGAAAATACTTTATTAAATAATTATTTATCTAAAAATTCTATTGGTAAACCAACTGTTGAAAGTGATATTTTAAAAATAAAAGATTTATCTAGAAATCATAATTATATAAGAAATTTAGGCCGTTATGTAGATACAGTAGATGGTAAAAAAATAGAAATTAACATGGGTACATGCTATTATACAGAAAATTATATTTATTATGATTTTACAGATGAATATATTGAATATTATAATGCACATCCAGAATTACAAATAAATAATTCTAATAAAACGCTTTTTGATTTTGGATATATTAATATTTCTTCTAAAACAACTAAAAGTGATGGTGTTTATTATTTTGAATATAAATCAATTGATGGTGAAATGAAATTAATGGTAAGTAATGATAAATATAGAGAAGAAAATAATTTTACAAATTATACAAAATATTATGAATTTATAGAAAACCTTACTTGGATAATGGATTATACTGATGATAAATTGTTTACTTATGAAAAAACAAATACTAATACATTTGACGAATCATATAATGAATATGTTAGTAACTCTCTTGATTGTGCTGATATTACTTATTATTTATTTCAAGATTATATAACTGCTTTTGACGCTACTCCATTAGGTTTATTTCTTGCTTATAAAAATGCTGATGAAGAAAAAGATTGTATTGTATATGTTGGAGCATATCTTTATGTAAAAGGCGCAGGAGTCTTTGATTATCAAAATTATTCATATTCAGGATTCAATTCTAGTAATGTAAAACTTATTGATGATTATTTATTAAATCTTAAATAAAAGAGAGGGGATTATAAAATGAAAAATAAAAAATTATTATTAATTACTTCTTTAGCTTTAACTGCTATTTTAAGTAGCTGTGGAACTACTACTTCTAGTAGCTCAATAAATCAATCTTCTAATAGTGTTTCATCAAGCGAAAGTTCAGTTGAACAATATTATAAAGTAAATATTACTAATAATGATGATGCTACTATAAGCGTTGATAAACAAACTGCTAAAAAAGGTGAAACTGTAACAATAACTATTAATGTTACTAATGAAAAAAAATTAATTAAAGAAGTTAAAGTAAATGATTTAACTGTTACAAAAGTTGATAATAATCATTATTCTTTTGTTATGGTCGCAAGTGATGTTACTATATCTGTTATTTTAGAAAATAAACCTTTAGAAAATAGATTAATTACAATTAATGGTGATGAAAATATTATTTCATACACTTTAAAAGTTAATGATCAAGAAGTTAATCAAGCTAAAGAAGGTGAAGAAGTAACTTTATCTGTTGTTTTAAAGAATAAATATGTTTTAGAAAATGTTTCTTCTGATGATAATATTGTATTTTCTTCAATAATAAATAATTCTGTAACATTTACAATGGTTGATAAAGCAATCTCAATTAGTTTAATTTCAAAATATGTTCCTCAAAATTATAAAATTAAATCATTTTATTCTATTTCACCAATTATTAGTTCAATAGAAGGTTTAACAATTGATGAAGAAATCAAAGAAGGTACAGAAAAAAATATTGAAATTAGTGTGAAAAAATCTTTAGCACAATATTATGATTTTAAATTTGATGTCAATTATCAAACTTATTCATTATCATTAGACTCAGAAAAGAGCACTGACAATGTTTCTTATTATAAAGGTACATTTACTATGCCTTCTGATAATGATGCTTCTATTGTCGTTTATCCTGCTTTAAAAGCTGCAACTGAAGATAATAAAATTAAAATTAAAATAGATTGTGATGAAACACAAGTAAAAGTTCTTGGTGTAGAAAATAATCAAGAAGTACAAAAAACAAATTATAACCCACTTAGTTCTACATATCAAAATAGTATTGTTTTCAGTGTTATGCCTAAAGATGGTTATTATTTTGATTATAAAAATGATATAAAATATTATACTTCTTATAAAAATTCTATATCTTTTAATAACGAAACAAATTTATTTTATTTTAGTATATATAATTCTTCACTTAAAGAAGTTACAATAAAAATTACTTCTCATGCAATAAGCACAAAAAATAAAATTTCTTTTGCTAATACAGATAATTTTGGAGTAAGTGGTGGATTAAATCAAGAATTTTATGCTGGAACTCCTGTTAGCTTAAACATTAAACCAACAAATGATTATTTAGTAAATGGAGATCCAACAGTTGAATCATTAACAAATGGAAAATATTTTTATTCAAGCGAATGTTATTATAATATAGAAAACTCAACATTATATTTTATAATGCCAAATTGCGATATTAAATTTACATTTAATCTTGAAATTCCTATTACATTTAATGTTATTAAAAATGATTTAATTGAAAATTATTATTTTGCTTCAGATACAAATGGTAAAAATAAAATTAATAATGGATTTGTTGGTGATGAATTTTATTTATTTGCTACACCAAAAGAAGGTTATTATATTGAAAACATTTATATAAATGACGAAACAAAAATGGTTAGTTCATATTCAGGTAGTTATTATTCAGGAACATTTCAAGAAAGTAGAAGAAGTCATACTAATAAAATTACTTTTGATGTAAAAAAATACACTAATATTTCTTATGAAGAAAATGATGCATATACAATTTCTTTAACAAAAACAAAAGCTAAGATTGGTGAAAGTGTTACTGCTACTATTAAAGAAAAAATTGGATATCATGTTAAAAAAGTTTCCATGGTTGGAATTACTAACAATATAGTTACTGAACTAACTGCTTATAATGGTTATTCATTTTCTTTAAAAGCACCTGATTATGATGTAAAAATTGTCGTAGATTTTGAAAAAGAAAACACTTATACATTATCTTTTAATAGCGTTGAAGGAATAAAAAAATTAAATGTTGTAAATATGTTTAATGAAACAGTAAAATCTGGTGATTTGATTAATGAAGGCGCTAAATTAACAATGACTTTGTCTTTAGAAAATGGTTATTCAGTTAATTCAGTTAAATTAAATGATTTAGAACTAACTATGTCATCAAATAAATATGAATTTATAATGCCAAATAAAAATTCAACAATTATTTTTGATTTACATCAAGCACAAAAATATAAAATTAATTTTAATTTTGGTGAAGAAGATATATCAACAAAGATAATTGATAAAACTTTATATCCTAATTATTATGGTGAAAAAGAAACAACTGATGGTCAAATAATTGAAGGTCATCAAGTAAAAATTGATTTTACCGCAAATAATTATTATAAAGAAATGAATATTAAAGCTACTACTATTAAGACTGCTAGTGGAAAAGATGTAGAGTTTTCTTCTATTTCCACTACATTAAAATTTACAATGCCAAATGAAGATATTATTATTTCATGTTCAACTAAAGAAAATAGCCTTTTAAGAGATGCTTATCTTGATGAAAATGCTACAAGTAATTTAACAATTGTTGACTCTACAAAGAATAATGAAGTAATTACATCTAAATTTATTTCAGGTGATATTCTAAAATTCTCTTTAAAAAATCCGGATTTTAAAAATAATTCATATAAATTAATTATTTATAATAAACCATTTGATGATGAAACTAAATCAGTTGTAAATGAATTTGATTTTACATCAACAAATACTTCAACTACATATAGTTCTTATGAAGCAATATACGTATCATTAATTATTAGTTCATTATAAAAAAATATTGATTAATTATATAACTAGAATAGTTAATAAGCTATTCTAGTTTTTTAATTATTATTTGAAGAATATTATATATTTATTGACTATACTTTTTTTATATATTTTAATTAAATATATATTTTTTGGAGGAAATATGAAATTTAAAGAATTAAATAATGGTGTTAAAATTCCAGAAATTGGATATGGAGTTTATCGAATTCCTGAAAATGGTAAAACTAAAGAATGTGTTTTGAAAGCATTAAAAGCTGGTTATAGACATATAGATACTGCCCAAGTATATTTAAATGAAAAAGAAGTAGGAGAAGCTATTAAAGAATCTGGTATTGATAGAAAAGAAATTTTCTTAACAACTAAAATTTGGATTAATAATTTTGGTGATAATAAAACTTATGATTCTTTTATTAAATCATTAAATAAATTAGGTACTGATTATGTTGATCTATTATTGCTTCATCAACCATTTGGCGATTATTATGGAGCTTGGAGAGATTTAGAAAGAATTTATAAAGAAGGAAAAGCGAAAGCTATTGGTGTTTCTAATTTTTGGCCTAATAGATTAATAGATTTATGTGGACATGTAGAAATTAAGCCTATGATTAATCAAATAGAAATTAATCCTTTTGATCAAAAAGATGATTGGAGAAAATGGGATGATAAATATAATGTTGTAAGTGAAGCATGGGGCCCTTTTGCTGAAGGAAGAAATAATATGTTTAGTAATCCAATATTATTAAAGATTGCTGAAAATCATCATACTGGTATTGCTAACGTTATTATTAGATATTTATTAGATAATAATATTGTTGTGTTATCTACTACTACTAAAGAAGAAAGAATGAAATCTAATCAAGAGGTATATTCGTTTTCTTTAACAGATGAAGAAAGAAAAATTATTAAAGAAATGAACACTGAAACTAGCTTGTTTTTAAGACATGAAGATGCTGAATCAAGCGAATTTTTTCTTGGGTTAGAAAAAGAAAAAAATATATAAAAAATTTATATCTTTAATTATTAATGACTAATGTTTTAAATAAAATTTTATAGAAAAATGAATATAATTAAATGCTATAATTATGTTTTTATATATTTTATTTAAAA
>CAJKZK010000026.1 GCA_905204225.1 uncultured Bacillota bacterium | reverse complement strand
GAAGGCGGTTGCTCTATCCAACTGAGCTACTGGGCCAGCACGCTTTATTATAATAGTATGTTTCAATTAAAAAATCAATATTATTTTTAAATTATTTTTAAATTTGTAAACTATTATGTTTTAATAAAATAAAATTTATTATTTAAAATTCTTTATTATAAAAATGTATCTAAATTTTCCCAAACAATATTATCATAATTCCCTACAAAACTAAAATTATCATTATTAAATCCATGCCCAGCATTATCAATTTTTATTAAAGAACAAGAAGAATATATTTCACTAGCTTTAATTGAATAAGAAATATCAACAGTCGTATCATTTGTACCATGAAAAATAATTACATCTTTTTTAAAATTATCAATATGTTCAAATGGATCATAATTAATTAATGTATTAATAAAATCATCTCCAAAAGGATTAAATGGAGTAGATGAATAATTTTTAGCTTGATCAGGTATATTAAATGCCGGGTATAATAATATTAATTTATTAATTATATCATTATAATCATTAGCGACTAAACTTGATACTAAGCCACCTTGACTAGTACCAAATAATAAAATATTATTTTGATCAACATTATTTCTATTTTTTAAATCATTAATTACTGCTTTTAAATCATTTACTTCTGTAAAAATAGTCATTTTTTTCATATTTCCATCACTTTTAGATGATGAACTACCTCCACAAAAATCAAAAGCATACGCTAAAAATCCTCTTTTAGCAAATTGATAAGCATAAGATTTCAAGGAAGAATTAGTTAAAAAAGCACTATGAGATAAAATAACTAAAGGATATTTTTCTTTTTTTATTGAAGGAATATATAATTTACCATATATTTTTAAATTATTATTATGTGTATATAATTCTTCAATTTTAATTTCATTGTTAATAGAAGATTCTTCGCTTATATTATTTAATGAACTTGATATAACATTACTAGAATTAATATTAGAACAACTTACAAATAAAAATAAAAAAGTATAATATAAAATTTTTTTCATAATTCCACCTTAACAATTTTATATTATACTCTTTTTTTAAATATAGAAATAAATTTATAATTTTATCTCATTATAATCTATATTACTAACTGCAATATCTTCTTCTTGATATATACCTTCTACCATTAAAGTTTCACCTTCTAAAACGAAATTAACTTTTGTTTCTTTATTCATTAAATCTAAAGATAACATTATTATTTCATACAATTCTTTATTAACTGTTTCTTCATCAATTAATGCTGTTTTATTTACATTTAAATTGAATTCCTCATTTACTTGTTGATTTTTGTTAATTTCATTATAAATATCTAAATTATTTAACATATATTTTGATGGTAATAATTTATTTAAACTATTTACAAATGTAATATTATAACTTTCACCAATACTAGAATAAACACTAACAGGAACAAGATATTTATTATTTTGATCGTAACTTCTTTGATAAAAAATTGTTATTAATTCTTTATTTTCTACTAAAGAAGAATTATCCATTACAACATTTAATTGAGGTTTATTAATATTTTCTTTTATTAATTCACCTTCACAAGATAAAGAAACACTATTAAGGTTATCAAATTGTAATAATGTTGAAACTAATGCATCATACTTTAAAGAAGAATTAATATTATCTTCAGTTAAAAAATCTTTTGAAAAATCTATAGTTAAATTATTATCTTCATTCGTTATAAAAGAATTTACTCTAGCATCATCTTTAATAAAACCATGCATATATTCATTACATGCTTTTGAAGATACTTTTAAAAGATTTATAACATCTAGCATTTCTTCATGAATTTCATTTTTCTTTTCTAAATTAACAGTTAAAGGAATAGTATATAAATCATTCGATATTAAATATACTCTTCTTTTAGAAACGTTATTATTTATTATAACATCATTAACGATATCATTATTTTGATTAATACTAGTTATAATACCTAGAGTAGTGCCTAATGATATTGCTAAAATAGGCAAAGCTACTAATGATGTAATTTTAATAATCTTCTTTTGTTTCTTAGAAAAATTAAATTTTGGTATATTAAAAGATGTAGTGATAAAAAAATGTTTATTTTTTTCTTTTTTAATATAACTAATTGGATCTTTGTTTTTTAATTCATCTTTTTTATTTTTTCTTTTAAAAATGTTCATATATCTCACTCCAAAATAAGATTATGCTAAATCATAAAAAGATATGCTTAAATCATAAAAAAATTTCTTAATCATTAATATTTCATATTCTCGGCCATAAAATTTCATTATTTTTCCAGTAGGAAATTTTTTAACAAATTCATTTTCATATGATACAACTTCAAAAGAAGCATAATGATTAAACAAATATTTAATTAAAGGAAAATGAGTACATCCTAATATTACCTTTTTACTACTAGATAATTTCTTAATTTCTAAAATTATATTTCTTGTATCAAATTTTTCAATTAAAGGCGCTAAAGAACAAGAAATAAATCTTTCATCATCAGAATAATATTTTTTTAAACTAGGCGTAACTAAGATATTTTTATTATTTAAATGTTGATAATTTAATTCAAAAATAGTTTTTATTTTATAATTTGTTTTTATTTTATGATGAAGATAAATATTAGACATAGTATTACAACAAATATATAAATAATCAATATTTAATGTTTCAAATTTATTTAATAAATATTTTAATCTTTTAAATAATTGTTTTTCATTTTTATTTCCATAAGGAAAAAATTCATGATCCATAAACAAATAATATTCATTATTTTTATTTAAATATATTATTTCTTTAATAAACGGAATTAAACCAATACCTGAATCAAATAGCATTATTTTCATATTATAATTTATGATTAAAAAATTAATATTATACATAAAAAGTCTACCGAAGTAGACTTAATTATAAAGTTAATTCATCCATTCTAATTAGTTCAATTACCGCCATAGCACGTCCTTTTACTCCAAGTTTTTGCATTACATTTGATATATGATTTCTTACAGTTTTTTCAGATATAAAAAGTTCATCAGCTATTTGTTTAGAAGATTTATTTTGAATTAATAATTCAAAAATTTCTCTTTCTCGCGGTGTTAAAATACTTGTCATATTATCACCTATTTATAATATGAAAATAAAAATAATAAGCCACATAAAAAGCACTTCAAATGAAGTGCTAATAAATTAATGTAAAGGACCCCAAGATGAATTTTCTTTTTTAAGAACAATATCATCAACTGTCAGAACATAATACAAATCTTTTAAAACAATATCATTTAATTTGCTTTCAGTTGAATAAGTATCATTTGGAGGTATTACTTTAAATGAATATGTTCCACTTTGTAAACCTGTAAATTCATATTCACCATTATCATTAGATATAGCTTTAAAATTTTGAGTGGCATTATTAACTTTTTTTGCTAAGATAATTGTTACATCTTTTAAATAATTATTTTCATTATCTCTAATTTTTCCTTTAACAGTATATCCATTAATATCAAATCCTGTTTTAGAAAGAATAATATTTGAAATTTTATGTGTATAATAAGGGCCAGATAAAGTTACATCATCAATATTTGTCTCAAATTTATAATCTTCTGTATTTGGTTCAACTTCAAATGAATATGTACCTTTTGTTAAATTATCAAAAATATAATATCCATCATTATTGGTATTAACTTCAATTGTATCTAATGTTTTAGAAGATATTTTAGTTAATGTAATTGTTACTCCTTCAAGAAAAGTTCCATCATTACCTTGGACTATACCTTCAATTGCATAAGATGTTCTACCATCATTATAACTACTATTATCCCCAGGTTTATTACAAGAAGATAATAAAGAAGAAACCATAACTATAGAAGAAGCTAATAAAACTAATTTTTTATTCATATAAACCATATACCTTAATAAAATTATTTTGCTTCTTCAACTTTCTTTTCTTCAGGAAATATAATTTTAAATATAAAGAAGAAAATAACCATTGAAAGACCACCAGTAATAAATGTTTTAAGTAAATCAGATAAAGCTTTAGCAACACCAAAATGCATACATAAAGGATTAACAAAGCCCCAAACAGCATTAACAAAGATTGAAATTAAAACCCAACCAATAAAGTACCATGTAGCTTGCCATACAGGATTTCCTTTTGATTTAAATGTAATATTTCTTTGTAATGGGAAATTAATAACTTGAGCAGTGAAAACAGCAATTTCAAAAGCAATAAAATTACCTAAACCACCACCGATAACACCATTTGAAAATAATGCTGGATCAGTAATTGCTACATCATTAACATCTCTAACAGGTTCATTAAAGATACCAAAAATCATTTTAGTACCATCACTCCAATCCCATAAAGCAACTTCAGGCCACACAAATGGAGTTTGAGCAAGTTGTAAACCAAAAGCATTAGGTAAGAATAACATAACTAAATATTGCCAAATAGTAACACCTTCAGAGAAAACAATAAAATAGAAAATTTGATATACTAATTTACTTCCTTCTGGATGTAAATGAGAGAACTTTGACCAAGTTTTTCTAAACCATTGGCAGAAAGCAGTTTGACCAAAATTAAACCAAAATTTTGACCAACCATTAGCATTTTCCATTGATTTTCTTTTTTCTTCAACTTTTTGAGCATGTTCGGTTTCTGCTAATTCAAAAGATTTAATTTTTTCAGCTTTTTCTTCATCCAAGAAAGCTTTTCTTTCTTCTGGAGTCATAGCTTTTAATTTTTCTTTTCTTTCTTTTTTAGCTTCTTTTTCTTTTTCTTTTAATAATTTTTGTTGTTTAGCTAGTTCTTGCTTATCCATTATTTTGTTCCTTTTTCTGCTTTTTTAGCTTTTTTAATTTCTTTTCCAGCTTTATTAAATTGATGTAATCCTTTAAAGAAATGACCATTAAACATTGTAATTAAGCCATCTAATTGATCCCAGTGAATTGCTCCACCTGTCATTCTTGATAATGCCCTCATTGGTTGATTTTGTACACCCATTATAAGAGTATTAGCAAGAGTTGGATTACCTACACCTCTTAAGAATTTAATTGCAAATCTAATTGCCCAAGAGAAGAATCTACCTGTCCAACCTCTAGCATGACGTAATTGATCAACTGTTGTAAAATAATCAACAATGACTCTATTCTTTTTGTAGAATATAATATCACCAATAGGAATTTCTCTACCTAATAATTCTTTAAATTCATTTTTAGAAACATCATTAACATCACCATTATAATAAACAGATAATTTTTCTTTATCATAAGGAACAACATCAGTAGTACCAGTTTCATGAATAGAGCCAGTCAATAAAATATTTTGACTTGAAGAACCAATATATATCGTGTAATCTCCTTCTTCAACTTCCCATTTATTTGTTTTTACATTGAAATATCTAAATGAATATTCATCAAATGGAATAGTTACTTTCTTTGATTCACCTTTTTTAAGTTCTACTTTAACGAATCCTTTTAATTCTTTTTTAGGTCTAAAAATTTTACTATTTTCTAAACCAATATACATTTGAGCAACTTCTTTACCATCATAATTACCAGTATTAGTAATTGTAAAATGTGCTCCTTTTTCATCAACAGTTAAATCACTATATTCAAATGTTGTATAAGATAAACCATAGCCAAATGGATATAAAACTGGTTTATTAACTTTATCAAAATATCTATATCCTACAAAAATACCTTCACGATATTCAGCTGTATTTTCTAAAGCATGGAAATATTTAACTGAAGGAGTATCTTCATATTTTAATACATATGTTTCAGCAAGTTTACCACTTGGATTAACTTTACCAGTTAAAATATTTAAAATTGCTTTTGCACCAGCTTGCCCAGTTAAATAACAATGTAATAATGCATTAACTTTTTTAGCAAATGGGAGTTCAACAACTGATCCACATGATAAACAAACAACTATCTTTTTATTTAATTTCAATAATTCATCAATTAAAGCAAGTTGACCTTTAGGTAATAATAAATTGCTTCTATCAATACCTTCAGCTTCAGTAACATTATCTAAGCCAGCAAACACTACAACAACATCAGCTTTGTTAGCAAGTTTACAAGCTTTTTTAATTAAACCTTTATTAACTTTATTTTTTAACTCAAATCCTGGTTCATAACCAACATATTCTAAATCATATTTTTTCACTTCATCAAGAACACGATCAAGTTTATGAGGATTAACAACTGATGAACCAGCACCTTGATAACGTGGTTCTTCAATAAATTTACCAATAAAAGCAACTTTTTCTTTATTATTTAATGGAAGAACACCATCATTTTCAAGCAATACTAAGCTTTCTTCAGCACATTTTTGTGCGATTTTATGGTGTTTTTCAACATCCATTTCAGTGCCTTCTTTATTTAATGCTTCAGTAGTTGTAAAAATTATATCTAATAAACGATCAACATTTTCATCAAGAACTTTTTCATCTAATTTACCATCTTTAATAGCTTGAATTATTTCTCTAGTGGTATCACCATCAGTAGTTGGCATTTCAAGTTCATTATTTGCTAATAATCCTTTAATATGATCATTAGCTCCACCCCAGTCAGAAACCATTATACCATTATATTTCCATTCTCCACGAAGAATATCATTACATGTATGTTGGTTTTCATTTGCATATTCACCATTAATTAAGTTATATGAACTCATTATACATTTTGGTTTGCCTTCTTTAATTGCAATTTCAAAATTAGTTAAATAAATTTCCCTTAATGTTCTTTCATCCATAACTGAATCAACAGTCATTCTTCTTAATTCTTGGCTATTACAAGCAAAATGTTTTACACAGCCAGAAATACCTTCTTTTTGAATTCCTTGAATATATCTACTAGCCATTTTACCTGCCAAATAAGGATCTTCTGAGAAATATTCAAAGTTTCTACCACAGCGTGGATTTCTTTTAATATTAATACCTGGGCCTAAAAGAATATTAACTTTTTGACTTTTTGCTTCGACAGAAAGACATTCACCCATTTCTTTACCAAGTTCAAGATTCCAAGAATTAGCCATTGTAGCAGCAGTTGGAAAACATGTTGCTTTAATTGATTCATTAAGTCCAAGGTGATCAGCAGCAGCAGCTTGTTTTCTAATACCATGTGGCCCATCAGCCAAGAAAATGGATGGAATTCCTAAACGATCAATATTTTGAGTTTGCCAAAAGTCTTTACCAGACACTAAAGATGCTTTCTCCTCCAACGTCATCTTTTCAATCAAATCTTGATGTTTCATTTATAATTTTAACCTCACTATAAAATAAATGTCTCAAACATTTATATAATAATTATTAAACAAAATGCAATATTTATCAATGATAAAATGATAGAAAATAAAAACGCTTTCAGTTTTTGTATAAAAAATTATTTTTAATTATTATTCTATATAAAAAATCTTTAATTTTAGCTAAAAATCTTAGTTTTTTATTGAATAATAATAAATAATTATTGTCAATATATTTCTTTAAAATAAAAAAACATCTAATAAAATAGATGCTTTTTCATAAATATAAATTAAATTATTTTAATTCTTCGTTTGCAATTCTTCTTAAAGGATCTTCACTAGGGAATACAGGGATTATTTGATCAAGAGGGAATTTTATTGACATTTTCTTTTTAAATTCTTCTTCTTCATTTTTATTAACCCATACCATACAAGTACCACCAAATCCACCACCGTGAACTCTAATAGCACCATCATGTAAAATTTCTCTTCCCATATGTAATGCAACTAATAAATTATTTGATGTTTGACCTTCAGCAACAATACTCTTTAAATAATTTTCGCTTGATAAACCTGAATCATTAAATTCTTTTAAGAAAGCTTTAATATCACTTTTCTTTAATGCTTCATAAGCTCTATCAACTCTTTGAACTTCAGTCAAGAAATGATATGCACGATTCCAATTTCTCTTTGTTGAATTATCACCTTTATTATATTCAACCATAAATTTATCAAATGGAATATCAATTAAATAAGGAACTTTAAAATATTGAGAAATTTCTTGCATATCTGTAACTATTGATTGGAAGCCACCTTGAGATTCAGAATGATCAGTCTTAGTATCAATTAATAAAATATGATAATCACCTAAATTAACATTAAAATATGATACAACTGGATTTTCTTGATCTTTATAATCAGTAATAGCAAAATCTTTAGCGCAGCAACCAATTTCATCTTGAAGTCCACTGCCTTTACCAAAATAATTATTTTCACTCCATCTTGAAATTTTTGCAATTTCAATTACATCAAGACTATCGTTATTGTAATAATAAGATAATATTTTACAAATTAAACAACAATATGAAGCAGATGATGATACACCTCCACCTCTATAGATGTTTGAATTCATAGCTAATTTAAATCCACCAATTTTATGACCTAATTGATTAAATCTAAATAAAATTCCTCTAACTAATCCAGCAGAAGTTTCTTCTTCTTCTTTACGATATTTTGTATCATTAATGTCAATATGTAATGTTGGATATCCTTCAGAAATAATTTCGATAAATCCATCATTTTTACATACTGAAGCAAAAATATTTAAATTTCCAGCACTTGAGTTAATAACTTTACCACCATTATAGTCTACATGGTTACCAATGATTTCAAGTCTACCACATGATTGAAAGAAATCTGTTGGTTCTTGTTTAAATTCTTTTACAAATAACTCTTTTGTATCAAGAACTCTTTGTTTTTGTAATTCTGTTAACATTGTATTCTCCCTTTACTTACTATATAATTTTAACTACTTTTTATCATAAAAAGCAACATGCAAAATAATTAAAATTAGTAAAATAATATAAAAAAAGGAAGCAATTAAGCTTCCACTTATTTTATTTACTCAAAACTAATAAAACTGCATGTCCCCATGAATGTTTTTGTACTTTATAAATTTTGTTATTATATTCAACAACATTTTTATCAAATTCCACTGAAATACCATTATTAATATATTTTACATCACCAGAAATATTATTATCTGTTACAATACCTTTTAATGCTTTACAATGTAAAAAATAAAATCCTTTTTCATCAACTTTTCCACTATTTATATCAGCTTCTGCATCTGTAATATCAATTAATACTTCATACATATTTTTATCACCAGGAATTATATTTATTTTTTCTTCTTCACTACCATAAGAAGTTAATCCATTTAAATCAAATGTAGCAATTTCAGATTCAGTTCTTAAATAACTATTACCAGTAATATAAAAATATACTTTATTGTTAATTTCTTTAACACCAATTTTTTCAATATCAAGTGGTCTATTTTCAACAACTAATGAAGCCATATTATATTTATCCACTATTTTATAACGATAATTAGAATAATCTACAAATTCTTTTTCTAATCGTGAACCTATTAATAAATCACCCGCCGTATTTCCAGGAGCAGGGATTCCTTTACCATTTACATAAATATGAGGCATACCTTGAGTGGAATTATCAGTAATACCATAATTAGTTATATCAATTAAAAATTCAAATGTATTAGTTTCTCCATTTATTTGAACTGTATAATTTCCTTTAGCCCAATTTGTACTTCCTTTAATCAAATCAATTTTTAAATCTTCTAAACTATAACCCTTACTAATACCATTTACATAATACAACACCTTTTCATTTTCTACTTTTAAGCCAAGATGTTCAACTTCAAATTTTGTTTCAATATTATTTACTTTTAAAACTGGCATATGCCATGTAGTATCATTATCGCATAATATAGAATATTTTTTATTATTAATAATTATTTGTTTACCATTTGATGAATTAGTATTATCTTTTATATCTGCTCTTTTACCATTCAAATAATAATGAGGCCATAAATAATCTTGATCAAGAGGAACATCACTTAAATCAATACTTATTTTAAAAGTATTATTTAAATAATCAATTTCTACTATTTCATGATCTTTTGCATAATCTTTTGCAGCTTTATTTCCATATAAATCAACATAAATTTCATTTTCACTATAACCAAATGATGTACCTTTAAGAATATAATATGGTTTATTATTTACTTCTTCTAAAGTAATATCATTTATTTCAAATTTACGATCGGTTTGTAATTCGTTAATTAAAGAAGTAATATATGGTGTTTCAAATAAATTTTTATTATTTACTTCCAAAGACAAAGAAATATTTTTATTTTTAAATTCACTCTCTTTTTTAAATTTAATCGTGTAACAAGTCCAATAATATTGATTTTTATAAGTCTCGTCTTCAGTTATATTTTGATTTAATTCATCATAATAATAAACTTTACCATTAGCAGATATACCTGAATATATTGTTGAAGCAAATAATATATTATCATCATAATTATCGATTTTTCTAGTGTATTTAATAGATTCAACATTACCTTTTAAAGCAGTAGCAAATCTTAAATAATAACATCCATACCCATCACTTTCTTTATTTGCATTTATACCATATTGAACAAACATTTTTGAATGAGTTAAAGCTTCTTGATTAACTTCTTTTCTATTATTTAATATTGAAACACCTTTTTCATTATTTAAAATTGTTTCTTCAATTAATCCATTAGCATCCATTTTATTATTAAATGTTATTAGCATTGCTAATGATGATAAACATAAAATTGTACTTAATATTTTTTTCATATTAACACTCCTATTATAATACTTCATCATAGTCGAAAATATCTTTATTTTCTTTACTAGAAACTAAGATAATATCATCAAGAATTATTTTTAATTCTTTATAATTTGGTTTTGAATATTCTTTTTTCATTTTATTTACCTTCTTTATTATTTTCTTTAGAAATATTAATTAAAGCTTGATTAATTAATTTCATTTCATTATTTAATTTTTCAAAATTTTGTTTTAAATCATTATCATTTTTAGATTTTTTCTTTAAAGTTTTTAGATCTAATTTATATCTGTTAATAGCGTTTTGCAAAACTTTTATTTCATTATTAATTGAAACAATATCGCTTGAATAATCAACAATAACTTTCTCATCAAGTATTCTTCTCTTTTTTAATAATAAGAATAAAAATAATCCCTCAATACCAATAACTAATATATTTATCAACACAAGTACTGGTATCCACCATCTAAATACATTTTCACCTTCATGAACACCTATATCGTTTCCAGCATTCCATGCAGTATAAAATGTATTACAAATTGTATAAAGCAAATTGTGTGCAGACCTTCTAGCACAAATCCATGAAGATACTTTATTTTCATCAAGACCACCATTATTACATCTATCAGCTGGATTTAACCATATATCATTTCCTGCATGTAAACCTTGATTGACTGTCATATCGCTATCACCTTGACACCAATCAGTAATAACTACACCTTTAAATTTCCATTCTTTTCTTAATATTATTTGTATTAGTTGATAATTTCCTCCAGTCCATGTTGCACCTAATCTATTAAATGCTGTCATAACAGCTGTTGCTCCTGCTTTAACAGCTTTTTCAAACGGTTTTAGATAATTTTCTCTTAAATTTTGTTCTGTTAACCAAACATTTAATTTTCTTGGATTTGGTCCCATTTCACTAACAACAAAATGTTTTAAAAAGCAATATACACCTTGTATTTTAGCTCCTTCAATTACTTTACTAGCTAATGTTCCAGATAAAATAGCATCTTCAGAATAATATTCAAAATTTCTTCCATTAAAACTTGTTCTATGTAAATTTACTCCAGGAGCATATATACCTGTAACGTCTGTAGCAGTTCCTTCTTTTCCAAAAGCTTCACCCAAAGCTTCAGCAAGTTGAGTAGACCATGTTTGACCAAGCAATGCTTCATTACCAAAACCAGTCCATTCACTTTTTTTATCTCCAAAAGGACTATTAACTGTAACATTAAACCCTGCTGGTCCATCAAAATCATTAAAAGCAATTTTACCTATACTTTCTGCCGGATCGTTTCCATATCCACTTGATTCCACAAAATTTGTTAACTCATCTTCTGTTAATTGATTTAATAATGTTTCATATTCACTAGCATTATAATCTTGACCAAGTTTATTTACTAAATCTTTATTCCATATTAAGTTTTTACCATTTTTTAAATCAGCTAAAGATGCTTTAGAACCATCTTCTTTTGTAACTAATAATAATGGATTTTCATTTTGTATTCCTTGAGTTGGTTTTTCTCCACCTTCATAAGCCTTATATTCAACATAATTATTTGCATATTCAATTATAGATTTAACATCACGATTAGGAGTTTGAGATGTAGGGAATGTATTTTCAAAATTACTACGTGATAAATATTCAATTTTTTTACCTGCAGTACTACCATCAATTGGGCAATTAGCGTAACTAGAATCATTTATATATTTTCCTTCATTATCAAATTCACCAAATCTATTTGAAACCATTGCACCAGTATTTGGATCTCGGTTATAAATAATAGTTTTATCGCAATTTAGATTAAATATATTTTTATCACCTTCGACAAAATTATGAGCATCTTTCATTAATTTAAATTGATATTCTCCTTGTTCTAATTCATAACCAGAGAATCCGTTATTATTTTTGTCATATGCATCATAACTAGATAAATCATAACTAGAAAATATTAATGAATAGATTTTTTCTTCATTTGGTTTTAATAAATCTGTTTTTTTAAAAGCCAAAAGATTAATACTAGATTTTTCAATTTCACCTTTTTTATATGGAGCAGTGTAATATAATTGAATAACATCTTTTCCATCTGTATTAGACGTATTTTTCACTTTCACTTTTACTTCAACTTTACTTGTTCTTTGAAGTAAAGAAGAGTTAGTAGATAATTCATAAGAAACAATTTCTTGAGTAAAATTACTATATGATAATCCATATCCAAATGGATATTGAACAATATCATTATAAGATTTAGAAAATTTATTGTTAAAGAAATTTTCTTTATCTGCCGTTTCATACCATTTATAACCAATATAAATATCTTCAACATAATGAATATGATCACCATTTCTAATCGCATTCACATAAGTTGGATCACTAGTTAAATCATATGGATAAGTGTCGGTTAAATGTCCACTTGGATTAATTTTTCCATTTAAAATTCTTCCTAATCCTTTAGTTCCTGATTGGCCTAAATAATTAACCATTAAAGCAGCAGATATTTTTTCGTTATTTAAAAATCCTAATTCCATTTGATTACCAGCATTTATTAAAATAATAACTTTGCTAAAGTTTTCACTTACTAAACCAATTAATGCTTCTTCTTCTTTTGATAATTCTAAATAATGACGTGTATCATCAATGCCACTGTCTTTGGTTTGTTTAAAAGGAATATCTATACCTTCAGAAGCAAATCTTGAAATTGTGACAATAGCAGTTGAAGAAAATTCTTTTGCATTTTCAAGTAAAGATTTTCCATTACTAATAACTTTATTATAAAAATTAATATCTGGTTCAACTAATTGTAAACTATTAGAACGTGAATTTTTATATCCATTATAAGCATTAATTAAATCTTTATTAACATTAAAATCTTCACTTTCTAAGCCTTTAATTAAAGTTACCTTTTTGGCTTCATTAATTGTTGCAGTTGAGCTTCCACCACCACTTAAATAAAACCCATTATCTATAGATGCCCAGCCAAATAAATTAATATTTTTTTCATTTAAAGGTAAACAATTATCTTTATTTTTTAATAAAACAATTCCTTCTTCAGCAATTTTTTGCACTACTTCATCATTACTTGATAATGCTAATTTTGTTTCTTCATTATTAAAATTTGTTCCAGACCCACATAACATTGTTGTTATAACAGTATTATATTTAGCACAATAATAATTGCCAATTATTAAACCAACAAGAAAAATAGAAGTAATAATTAAACCAATTTTTTCTTTAAATTTTTGTATTTTTTTCATAATTAATCCTCAATAAATGATAGAGTTGCTTGTTTTATATTTAATGTAGCAGCTCCTCCCCATGCATTCTTATAACCAATGTTTCTCGCATCTAAAATTACTAATTCTATAACATTATCACCATTAACAACATTTATATTTGCTAAAACTGATTTAGAAAATTGGTTCATACACCATACATCACTAGTAATTCCTAATTCTTCATAATTAGATGGTAATTTATGACCTTTAATATATGCATTTTCAATAAAATTTTGACTAATAAAATCATTATTATTTTTTAAATTTAATTGCATAAAGTTTTTAGCAATCATATCATTTGTATTTAGATAAAAACCTTTTTCATTTTTATTTCCATCGCAATATAAAGACCCTGCTAACAAAGAAAAATTCGCTTTCCCATTTATTTCTGAATAAAAATGAAATTTTATTCTAGCGCCTACTTCTACATTGCCAATAACATCTGAACCTTGAAATTCATATTTTCCATTTTCCATTATTATTGATTTTTCAACATAATATTTTTCGTTTGTAGAATTAGGATCTTGTCTATTTTTTCCTAGAACATTATATGATTTATGAATATTTATTTGATATGATGTAGTAAATTCTTTATATGATACAATTATTTTTTTAGATTCTTGTTTTGATTCTTTATTTGATAAAGCTAATGTTGTAATATTTGTATTCACTTTATCACTAATATCAACATTACCACATATAGAACATATCGCGTTTACTTTTATACCTTCTAAAGATAAAGTTTCATTTTCATCATAATCAATTATATTTGGTTCTTTAACCATCACAATTTTAGTTAAATTATGTTCTCCATAATCTTTCTTATCCCCACATAATGAACATTCATGCCAATGGTAATTTTCATTATTTATATAATTTTCAGAATATAAATGATTATGTTCTACTTTAATATCAATATTAATATTTTTATTTAAATATGTAATTATCACTTGTTTATCATTTGCAGTTAATGGTGTTTTATCATAATAATAATCAGTAATAATTTCACTACTATAATCATCATAATGAGCTTTTATAACCATACCTGTTGGATCAAATACTTCTCCTACTTTATAAGTGATTTTATTAGGTTTTGTAATTAATTCAAGATTAGTAACACTTTTTTGCCCTTCAACATATTCTATAGATAAATTTTTAATTGCAAAATATACTTCTCCATACCTTTGATTATTAAATGGTTCTAATTTATAATAATTTTCATTTACATCTATTTCTATTAAATTATCACCTTTTTTTAGCCATGCTTCAATAAAATCAACATCAACAAAATAAGGAGTCCATTTATCTGATAACATTTCTCCATTTTTATTATTAGCAGGTAATAATCCCTCTTTAACATTAACAACAATATCATTAACTTTAACATTACATACTCTAGATAAGTACATGTCACTAGTTAGTCCTATATCAGGTCTAGTAATATTATATCCCCCAGCATTTAATCTCATTTTTGCATACGTATTAGTATTTGAGTAAACATGTATTTTAATTTTAGCTAACGCTTTAATATCAGTAATTCCAGCATTAGTTGCAACCCTAAAACTTGATTTAGTACAACTTTCCCAACCTTTAGAACCAGATTTATAAGAATTTACAATATTAGCAGGTTCTACATAACTGATCAAATTATCGCTTGTTTCTGCATCAGTTTTAATAGATGATGAATCAAATTCAATAAATGTTCCATCATATCCAGTAACTATGAAATTAGCACTTTTATCTAAATATTTTACAGTTAGAACATGATCTCCTTTATTTACTAAATAACGATTAATATTTTCAATAAGTTTATCACCTTCATATATTTGATATGAAGTAACTTGTTTACTTTCTTCTCCATAAAAAGCATTAACAATTATTGAAGATAAATCAATATATTTACCTATATTAACTCGACATAAAAGTTTACTTGTATCAACACTAATTGAACTTACTTCACTTTTATTAATATTTATATCTAGATTAACTGTTGCATTCCAATAAGTAAATGTAACTTTTGTATCATTTACAGTAAGAGGTGTTGAAGGTTCAATTGAATCGCATCTATAACCTCCAAATTCTTCTTCTTCACCATCATTCCATATAGCTTTTAATCTGACACCAGTATAATCAAATACTTCTCCAATATCATAAATCATTTTATTTGGATTATTAATTATAGTTAAAGATGTTACTTCATATTCATCAATTTCTACATTATTACTTGCATTAGTATTTGGAATAGAATTATTACTTGAATTATTTTGACAACCAAATAAAGAAATAGATATTAAAAATAAGAAAAATAATTTTAAAAATTTTTTCATAAAAAATCTCCTTTCAAATAAAAAGTAAATGAAAGGGCTTAATTTTAAAATAAATTTTCCTTATATTGTCGAAAATCGTTCTTATGTTGTTAATTTTCAATTTTATTAGAAGTAAATAAAATATTTAATGAAAAAATATCATTTCTTTTTGTAATATTCATATCGCCATGATATTTATCTACAATCATTTTGATAGATTTCATACCAAAGCCATGAAAATCTTTATTATCTTTAGTAGTTATAGGTAAGCCATTTTTATCTAGAACAATATTACCTTCATAATAATTCTCAACAGTAATTGAAATTAATGAATAAACATTTTTAATTACAATATTAATCTGTCTTTTTTCATTATTTTTTAATTTATATACAGCTTCAATCGCATTATCTAAAATATTGCCAAACAAACAATATAAGTCAGCATCTAAAATAAAATTTAATTTTGAGCAATCAGCTAAACAAGTTAATTTAATATTATCTTTTTGACATAACAAACTTTTTTCCGCTAAAATAATATCTATAACTTCATTATTTGTTTGCATATTTGAATCATAAATATTAATAATATCTGTAATTTCTTTTACAGTTTCTTTAGAAAATTCTTCTTTATTAGATAATTTTCTAATTTGATGTTTTAAATCATGACATTTCAAATTTATTAAATTAACATTCTTTTTACTCTCTTCATATCTTATTTCTGATTGATGCAATAATTGTGAAGTTAATTGTAATTCACCTTTTAATTTTTTATTATCAATAATATAAAATTGAATATATAAAACCATTAAACAACTTAATATATTATAAATTCCAACAATAATAAAATAAATTTTATTGTAATTCATATCTAAATATGTAATAACAGAGCTTAAAACAATATTAGTAAATAAAATTAATGATGAAATTAACATTAACGATTTATTATCAATTTTTATTTCATCATTTTTAATTTTTTTGCCAAATAAAAAATAAATAACAATATATACTAATAAATGTATTTCTAAATATGACATTATTTGAATAATTTGAATAGATGAATCAAAACTAATTTCATTATTCCCATAAAATCCTAATGATGAAGAATCATTTAAATTAAACAATCTTACAATTAAAGCATATAATTCATGTGATAAATGTTGACTTGTATAACTTGCAATAGAAATAAAAAATAATTTATGCCATGGAACATCGTAAACAAAAAATAAAGAAATAAATGCAATTAAATATAAAACAATAAACATTAACGATGAAAACCACCATGAATAAGATACATTATCAAATAATGGAAATAATATAGAAAAAATTAAACAACTTAAAATTGATATAATATATCGTATTATATAATATTTCTTTTTTGGTAAATGAAACGAAAATAAATGCATTGCAACAAGCAATTCAAACATAAAAAGAGGTTTATAAATAAATAATTCTGTAATTTTCATTATTTATCACCAGAAGACAAATAGTTATTTAAAGCATGAATAAATTCTTGTCTTTTAGGTCTTGATATACTTAATTTATTTTCACCTACTAAAACATAATCACTCGTAACTTCTCTAACGTATTTTAAATTAACAAAATAACATTGATTACATAACATAAAAGAATCATTTTTTAATAAATCAATATAAGTTTTCATTGTACCATAACTAGAAATATTTTCATTATTATTTAAATGGAAATATAATCTATGATCATATATTTCAATATACATTAATTCATCAACAGATATTCTTTTTATAACATTTTTATATTCAACGATAAATGAACGATTATTATTATTTAAAAATGATAAAGTTCTAGACATTTTTAATTTAAAATTATAATAATCAATCGGTTTTAAAATATAATCAAAAGCATTTACTTCATAACCTTTTATAGCGTATTGGGCTAATGAAGTAACAAAAATAATCATAACGTTTTTATCAATTTTTCTTATTTTTTGAGCAACTTCCATACCATCAATTGATGGCATTTTAATATCTAAAAAGATTAAGTTATAATTTAATTTATATTTTTCTAAAAAAATATTTCCATTATCAAAAATAGAAATATCGATTGATATATTTTCTTCATTAAAAAATTTTATTAAGTAATCACGTAAACAATTACTCATTTCTTTTTCATCTTCAACAATCGCAATATTTAACATATTTATCTTCTTTATTTATTTATTTCTTCTATTAAAACAGAATGTTTTTTAGTTTTAGAATCTAAATTAATACCAATT
>CAJKZK010000025.1 GCA_905204225.1 uncultured Bacillota bacterium | reverse complement strand
AATGTAATGAAATATTTAATAGGTGGTTTTTATGTTAGTGAATTTTAGATTTAAAAATTTTAAATCATTTTATAATGAAAATAATTTAAGCTTACAAGCAACTAAAGATAACGAATTAGAAGAAATAAATACTTTTAATGTTAATAAAACATTATTTAATAAAACTGAACAACCTGAATTATTAAAATCTGCAATTATATTTGGTAGTAATGCTTCAGGAAAATCAAATGTCATAAAAGGAATAACTTATATGTATAATGCAATAAGATTATCGTCTGCTCAACAAATTGATGTCATTAAAAATAACGAAACTTTTGCTTTTTATGAAAATGCAAATAATGAAATATCTTTATATGAAGTAGAAATTATACAAAATAATAATTTATATAAATACGGTTTTACTATTTTACAAGGAAAAATTGAAAAGGAGTGGTTATATAAAAGAAATGAAAGAACTACTATAGTATTTGAAAGAGAAAAAAATAAACTAAAATTAACTGGTAATGAATTAGTCCAATCTTTAATTAATATTCCTGAAACAACATTATTTTTATCAATCGGATCTAATTTTAATTTATCAATTTCAAATTATTTAAAAGATGTTTTAGATTGGTTTAATAACATAATCATAGTATTTGAAAATAATGCAAATTCATTAGATATATATTCCGTTGAAAACCAAAAATATAAAAAATTAGCTATTGAAATTTTAAAAAAAGCTGATATTGGTATCAAAAATATGACTGTTGTTAAAGATAAAATTGCTTCTTTACAAGATTTAAATTCTGTTCTTGCTTTTAATATGCAATTTCAATCTAATCCTAATAAATATGGTCAATTAAAACAAGAAAATGAAAATATGTATAATATAGATTTAGATACTCAATTCAACGTTTATAATAATAAAAATGAAAAAATTGCTACTAAAGATATAATGTTATTTAAAGATAAAGGTTTCCATTCTGAAGGAACTATAAGACTTTTATGTTATTTGGGTTATATTTTAGCAGCTTTAGATAAAGGTAAAATAATATTTATTGATGAAATTGATTCAAAATTACATTTCTTAGTTGCAGATTATTTATTAAAAATGTTTAATTCAATAGATAAAAATCCTAATAATTCGCAATTAATTTGTACCGCACACAATATTATGCTTATGGACGATGATTTAAGAAGAGATCAAATTTATTTTACTAGTAAAGACGAATATGGAGTAAGTTCACTTGTTTCACTTGCAGATTATAAAGGTGTAAGAAAAAACGATTTATTTAGCAAAAAATATTTAGCAGGTTTTTATTTAAAACTTCCTAATTTAGATAGGTAAATAAAATGGCTAGAAGATCTAAAAAATTACAAATTAAAAACACTTTTTATATATTAACAAATGGTAAAGAAACAGAAAAAAATTATTTTGATTTAATAAAATCAAATAAAAGTATTTATGATGTTAAAATCGAATATCATAATTTAAGTTCACTAAAACTTGTTAAACATGGAATAACTATACCAAATGCCAATCAAATATGGTGTGTTTTCGATATTGATAATACAATGGAAGAAAGTATATTAATTCCTACTATTAATTTAGCTAAAAAAAATAATATAAACATAGCTTTTTCTAACAAAGCATTCGAGGTTTGGCTTCTATCACATTATAATAAAATTCAAAAATCAATGGATAATAACAAATTAATATTAGAAATGAGCAAATTATTGAAAAAATTAAATATAAATAAAAATTATGATAAAGCAGATAAAGAATTATTAAAGAAATATTTTATACCTAACTTAAAAACCGCAATTAATAATTCAAAAATTATTCATCAAAAATTTATTGCTGAACATGAAAAAAATAATTCTTTTTCTGATTATAAAATATGGGAATGGAACCCTTGTTGTAATGTATATCAATTGATTGAAGCATTAAAATTAGAAAAAATTTAATCAATTATATTTCTACTTTCATGACAAGTAAAATAAATTATTTGTCTTTGATTTGATAACTTTTTTAACAATTCAATTGCTTTAATTAAATTGTTTTCATCTAAATTAACAAATATATCATCCATAATTATAAATGGTTTATCTTCTTTAAAAATATTATCAATTATTGATAAGCGATAACACAATGCACATAAAGATAATTGTCCTGAGCTTAAATGACGATAATCTTTTTCTTTACCGTTATGAATTACACTTAAATTATAATCTGAATCCATGTTAATTTCTTCATTAATAATTTTTCCTAACATAGAAGAATATTGATTAAATTTATTTAACATAGGTTCAATATATTTATGTTTTAATGTTTCTTCTGCCTCTTTTATTGATTTTATAGTTTCATCAACAATTTTATATTTATATTTTAATTCTTGTAATTTTTCTTTTAATTCAATGATTTCATTATTGTAAGTATCTATTTTTTCTATTTCTAATTCATCATTAGCAATCTCATCTTTTTTTCTTGATAATAGTTCATTTTTTTCACTTAATTGTTTTGTAATTGTATTAGTATCTATTTTTTCTTTATTTTCAGGTCTATTATATAATTTCTTTTCTTCAACAAAATTATTAAAATTATTCATTAAATTATTTAAATTAGTGTTATTTTTATCTAAAACTCCTTTATCTACTCTAACTGTATCAATATAAGATTTCACATCTTGATCAATATGATATTTTGAAATAAATTTATCAAGGTTGTCTTTCATTGAAGAATATTTATTATCTAATTCATCAATTTTATTATCTATATTTTCTTTTTTATTTTTAAGATTTTGATATTCATTAATTGTCGCAATTAAATTTTGTAAAGCTAAATTATAATTTGTTTCTTGAAAATTATATTGATTAAAAAATGATTTTATTTTTTCTTCTAAAGAATTTATTTCTTTTTGATTGTTCTCTTTTTGATTAATTATTTTATTATATTTGTCTTTTATTTCTATATATCTATCATATTCATTTTTAAATAAAGTAAGAGCAACATCAATAGATTCATTTAAAGAAGAAGAAAATCCATATTGCATGATAATAGTGTCAATTTTATTAATTATTGAATTTAATTTTTGATTTAATTCTTCTTTTTCTTGATTAGGAATTTCTTCATTAATATAAGATAATTGCTTTTCATTAATTTGATTTTTTAAATAAATAAATCCTGCAAAAAACAATAATATTAATCCTATTCCAGAAATAATAAATAATAAATTATTAATAAATCCTAAACCTATTCCTAAAATAATAATTAATATAGATATTATTGATAAAATTAATGGTAAATAAGACTTATTTTTTGTAATATCTAAAGTCTTTTTAATAATATAATTAGGTGTTTGATCAAGTTGTTTTTTAGTTTCTAAATATTCATTTTTAAAGTCATTTAATTGATTAAAAATAGAATCATCAATATTCTTGTTTATATATTTATTATAAATTATTATTTCATTTTGATTTAATTCTTCAATTTTATAATTTTTCTTTTGATAATAATCATTAATAAACGATGTATATTCACTTATTGTATCTTTAGAAGGAATTTCTTTAAATAAAGAACTATATTTAATCAATTTATCTTTTTCTAATTGAGTTAAATCAATACTACTTTTCTTAGTATTAATATTATTCATTTCATTAAGATTATTTTCATTTATTTTTAATTCTTCATCATTAGGCATATTATATGGATATTTATTTCTAAAATGTTCTATTTCTTTTTTTTCATTATCTATTTGTTCATTATATTCATCATATCTATTCCAATTATTAATAATTTCATTAATAGAAGCTGTTTGAGATAATTTATTATTTAATTCGTTAATTTCAGCATTTAAATCATTAAACAATCCATATTTTTTATCTAAGTTGCTTTTTATGCTATATAAATTATATAATTGATCATTTTTTTTGCTAATTGTATTAGTAACATCTGCAATTAAGCCTTTTTCATCAGCTAGTCTAGATGGTTTTAAATTTTTTTTATATTTATCTAATTTATCTATTACTTCATTTAAATCAAAAGTTGAGTCTTCAACATAATGAGACATTTTACTATTTATATTATCAGTAGAATTAATTTCTAAATCATTAGAAAAAATAAACATCGTTCTATTAAATGATTCTAAATCTAATCCAAAAATTATATCTCCTGGTGTAGGAAGTAAATCATTATTTATTTTTCCATTCTCATAAATTTTTATATCATCATCTTTGATATTTTTAAAAAATGTTCTTTCTATTTTATATTCTTTATTATTATAAACAAATAATATATTACCTGATGCTTCAATATTATCAAAAGGAATATAATGTTCTCTATCAAATGATTTATTAGAGCTTTTAGGTAAGCCATAAAACATAGCTTTAATAAAAGCTGCTAAAGTAGATTTACCTTGGCCATTATCTTCACAAAAAGAATTTAAATGTTCATTAAATTTATATTCTTTATTTTTAATACAACCAAAATTAGCAATATAGCAAGATAAGATTTTCATATTATAAATCAACCTCTCTTCCTTCCATTGTTCTTAAACCTAAAGAAATAATATCTTCTTTTTCTTGATTAGTTAAATCATTACGATAATAAACACTTCTTACAAATTCTCCTTTTAAAGATAAATCATTTTGATATTTAGAAATATCTATTTTTCTTCGAGTTTTATTTTTAACATCTATAAAATAATAATCATTTAAATAAGATTTAATATCATAATTATTTATTTCTAAATCATAAGAAATATCGCCAACTAAAATTATTCTATATATATCATTTTTTGATTTTAATTTGCTAATTATATTCTTATTAATTTCTGAAATAGTTTTATAATTAGAAATATCTATTTCTACTTCGTTAATTGTTCTACAACAAAAATTAATAAATTCAGGAATTATTTTTTTATTTTCAATATTCAAAACAATAAATCCTTTAGGCCCAGTTTCATCAAATCCTCTTCCTTCTAAGCAACCTGAATATGCATAAATTCCTCTATCATCAAGTTTATCTTTTTGATAAGAATGAACATGTCCTAACGCTAAATAATCTATATTTTTTTTTCTTAATTTAGCTAATTTAATTTTATCAATACCCATAGACTCACTAATTTGACCATGCAGCATAACAATATTAATATTATTTACATCTAAGTTAAGAGTTGAATATAAAGATGCATAATTATCTTTAGATATTTCTATTCCACTTATACATATATATCCATATTGATAACATTTCCAACTATTATCAAATGTTTTTAAATTAGAAATGTTTTCATTATATAATTCATAACTATCATGATTTCCTCTTAAATAAATAAAATCAATATTAGGATTTTCTTTAATAACATTATAAAAAAATTCTTTATCTTTCTTTAAAGGTTTATCAGAATCAAAAACATCTCCAGATAATAAAATAATTGATATTTCATTTTTTTCAGCATAATCAACTAATTTAGAAAACGAATTTCTTACTTCAGTTTTTCTATCTGAAGAAATCAACATTAATTTTGATTCTATTTTCGAACCTAAATGTAAATCTGCACAATGGATAATCTTCATAAACTTAACCTCTATTTATTCCATAATAACATAAATAAAGTTATATTTATTAAAATTATAACTTAAAGGTTACAATTTTTATATGGATCATATTTTTCTAAGCCAATTAATCCCATATAAATAGTATATGAAAAATATCCTTCTAAAAAAGAATGTGAACTTATATCATTTCTATTTTCATAACTATCAATAATTTCATTATTATCATTATAAACATATATAGAAGTCAATTTATCTTCTTTTTTTGGTTTAATAACAATACTATAATTAATAAAGCCTTTCTTTGAACTAATGTTACTTAAAGTAACTATATCTTTATAAATATAATTAAAATTATTATTAAAAAAATATGAAATATTGTTATCAAAAGAATACACTATTTTTGTTTTTAAATCATTATCAGTATGTACATTTCTTATTAAAGAAAAATTAACTAATTGATCATTTTCAAATTTTATATTATCATTTTCTATACTCAAATAACTTTTATAATTGACTTCTATTTCTTTATTATTTTCATATTTTGTAGTAGATTTCAATGATGTTGAAAAAGCACCTTCTAAAATACTCATTGGACTTGAAGAATTATTAGAATAACTACTTTTAATTATTTCATTAACATTTGTTTTAATTAAATAAGGAATTATAAATGCACAAACAATAGAAGCAATAGCTAAACTAGATATTGAAAAAATAATTTTTTTATTTTTAGGTGATTTCTTAATTGTTTTTGCTTTAATATTATTGATTATTTTCTCTTTATCGGTTTCTAGATTTATATTATTAACAGATTGTATAATCATTTTATCAATATTCATAATTTTCCTCCAAAACTTTTTTTAATTCTTCTTTTCCTCTTTGTAGTCTTTTCTTTACTGTATTTTCTGATAAAAAACACAATTTAGAAATTTCTTTTATTGATAAATTACCATAATAAAATAATCTAATTATTAATGAATATTTCTTTGGTATTTTATCTAAAGCCATTAAAATCAAGTCTTGATTATCATCATATTTATTTTCTATACCTATATCATAATCATCATTTAGAGTAACGATATTTTTTTCTTTATTATAATAATCATGACATTTATTTAAACAAACTTTCATTAACCATGATTTTATATTATCTTCTTTTTTTGGACAATTAAGATATAGTTCTAAAAAAGTATCTTGAAGAATATTTTCAGCAATATCATGTCTTTTAATATAAGAATAAGCATAACGAAAAACATCTAAATAGTATTGGTTATATAATTCGTTAAATTTTTTGTCTTCCATTTATTAAACTTTAACTCCTACATATATATAACTATTATAACAAAGAAAAAGTGACATTTTTTTATTTAAAATTTAAATAAATCATCAAGAGTTATAACATTATTGAAAGCATTAGAATATTCATTATTTTTGATACCAAATGTTGTAATTAATGTATTATTTATAACTTTTTTCTTATTATTTATTTTTTCTAATAACATATTAGTTCTATTCATTATTTTTAAATAATAATTTTTATCGACATTAAATTCAGACGAATAAAATTTTAATTCACATAAATTAATAAAATTATCATTTCTTGATAAAACTAAATCTATTTGATAACCATCTTCTTTATTAAAAAAACTAGATGCTTCAGTAATAACACCAGATATTCCAAGTTTAAATTTTATTTGCTCAATATGATTAAAACAAACATTTTCAAACGCTATTCCACGCCAAGAAGAAAGATTATGACTTGTAACATTCTGACTCCAAAATTTTTCATTTATATTTTTATTTTCATAAATAAATTTTAAATAAAATATGCTAAACGGATCTATTAATTTATACCTTTCTTCATTTTTTTATAACCAAAAGGAACATATTTAATTATAAAATCACTTTCCAATAATGCATTTAAATATTTAGATAATGTCCCATCATCACTAATTTTTAATTTAGATACAATATCTTTTCTTGTATATACCAAACTATTTGTAGCAAGAAATTTAACAATATCTTTAATTTTATCAGAACTATTAAAAACAGAAGCAAATAATCTATCAAATTCTAATGATAATATTGAATTTCTTTTAAAAAACAATTCATAAATATTTTGGGATAAAGAATAATCAGGTTTTAAATAGTTCAAATAAAATGGTATACCACCAAAAATCATATAGCTTTGCACTATATCATATTTTGATAAATGAACATCATTAGAATTCAAAAATGCTTCACATTCATATAAAGAAAATGGTTTAAGTTTTATTTCATAAGTAATTCTTCCATATAATCCACCATGATTATTTATTAAATTATTTTTTATCCAAGATGTAGCACTTCCACAAACTATTAACAAAAGATTATCATTAGCACATCCATAATTATTCCAAAATCCTTCAAAAGCATTAATAAAATCTGATTTAGCAGTATCTAGCCATGGAAGTTCATCAATAAAAACAACTTGTTTAGTTCCATTATCTTTTTCAGTGATTAATTTCTGTAACAAATAAAATGCTTCAAACCAATTAGTTGGTTTTTTTTCATTTTTCAAACCATATATTAATAACGAATTATAAAATTGATTTAATTGTTTTGATAATTGTTTATTGTTTTCTTCTTCATCTGGAGATAAACCAGCATGCCTAAAAACAAAATCATTTTTAAACATGTTATTAATTAAATATGTTTTGCATACTCTTCTTCCGTATACAGCGACAAATTCTGCTTTTTTTGAATTATATAATCTTTTTAATTCTTTAATTTCTTTTTCTCTTCCTACCATATACATTATATTAAGCGGTAAACACATTTTTTTATCAAAATCCGCTTATTTTCTTTATAATTTATAAATTTTATAAATATAAGTAAGATTAACTGAATTAAAATATAAAAGTATAATTATCTTTCATAATCGTGATTAGCATAATCATGATTATGTATTTTTAATTGAATAAAATTTATTATTAAGAAGTATTAAATTTTATATTATTAATACCGATAAAGATGATAATGCCACTAATAAATATTATCTATTAATATAATTCTTCAAAGTAATATATCATTTACATTTTAGGTAAAAAAAATCCTATTTACAAATGTGTTTGCTTTGTAAATAGGAATTATTATAAATTATTCAATTGAAATAAATTTCTTTGTTTCTTTAGCTTTAGGATCTACTTTTTTAACATTAAGAGTTAAAACACCATCTTGTAATTTAGCTTTAATGTCTTCTTCAGTAACATCTTCACCTAAATAATAACTTCTAGAACAATTACCATAATGACGTTCACGTCTTATATAATTATTTTTTTCTTTATCTTCGTTATTATAATCAAATTTAGCAGAAACAATTAAATATCCATCTTCTAAAGTTAATTTAATGTTTTCTTTTTTAACCTCTGGAAGATCTATTTTCATCAAATAATGATCTCCTTCATCTTTTATATCAGTTTTCATTACTTCATGTTTATTTTTATTACCAAAAAATAATTCATCAAATAATGGATCTAAAATTCCATAATTATCATTTTTAATCATATTGTTCATAATATCAGTCTCCTTTATTAGCACTCTTATACCTCAAGTGCTAATTATAGTATAACACATATATTAGCACTGTCAATAGTTGAGTGCTAATTTTTTTATAAAAAATGAATATTATTTTTTAATTTAATATTCATTCTTAAATATATTTTGATTATTATCTTTCAACAACAAAATAATCAACATCATTTTCCAAAATAAACCTATAATCTTTAGCTCCATATTGTTTTAAAGAATATGCTAAACCATTTTGTTCTTCACTACCAATTAATGATCCTAAAATTGCATTTCCAATTTGATTATTAAGATTATCTGCTGTACCTATTTTTATAACTGCATCAAGAGTTTTAAATAATTCAGTAGTTTCTTTATCAGTTAAAGTATTAATTGTAAATGAAGTAGATGTTGTTGAATACGCAAATGGCACAACGACTTCATTTTCTTTATTTTTTTCAACCCAAACAGTAGACGAAATATATAAATAATCAGGTACATATTTTTTTAACATCGATAAAGGAAAATTATTCATATTTGTTTTAAATGAAGATATATCTAATTTGACAATCGTATTAAAATCAGCGTTTCCTTCATTATTAACGTTACTAATATCTATTTGCATTAATGATAAAGGAATATCTTGTTCGCCAATAGTGATTTTGCCTTTCACTTCTTGATCAATTACTTCTTGAGCTAAACATGCTAATTGTTTATCATCAAGTTTAATTACAGTTTTCATTTCAGTTAATAATTTATCAAAATTAATTTTATCACTTCCAATAAACCCATTAACCGAATTATTAATTATTTCATGAGCTCTTTCTTTGTCTTCATTTGAATATGGATTAGTAATTAATTTTTTTTCATCAACTGGATCTGATATTTTTTTCAACTGTAATACTGTATTAATTAAATCAATATCATATGTATTTTTAACATAAATATATGTACCAACTGCTCCAGCAATAATCACTACTACAAGAGTAATTATTGTTATAATTAATTTTTTTATTAATTTCATATTTTCCTTCTAGCTTGGTAAAACTGAATTTACCAAATCTTCAAACATATCTATAAATTTTTTATTAGACATTTTAATTCCATCATAAGTAACATTTTTACAAGAAATATATCCATCTTTTACATGAATAATTATATTATTATGAAAAACAGATTGTATACCACCATAAGGAATATATTGCATAGTTATCGGTCCATGATAAGAAAAACAATTATGTAGAATTAATGGTTTACCTAAATAAGTGGTTTCTATATCTTTTTTTAAATCAATTTTTTGAGAAAAATCTGTCATCTATATCACCTAACTTTATTATATAGTATTTTAAATAAAAAAAATAGCAATCATTTTTGACTGCTATTATTCAATAAATATATTATTTTAAATTTAAAGTTAAGATAATTGTGTTTTCAGTTAAATCATTTTCACTATTGTAACATCTTAATTTTAAAGAAGAATAATCTATACCATTAAAATCACTAGAAAATTCAAATTTATTAATAAAATGTGTAGTAGTAGATTTTTCTAAAATAAATGATTTATTATTTATTGTAAATTTTTGATTAAAGTTTAACATATTAAATTTACTATTTTTATCTTCCATATTATAAGTAAAACTTATTACACCAGTATTTTCAGTATCAAATGATAAATTAAAATTTGACAATTTTTCATCTATAGAAGTAATTTTACATGATTTAATTAAATTTATTATTCCTGTATCATTATCTTCAAAAATAGTAATATCTTTTGTTGTAGAAACATTAGTTAATTTATCAGTAACTTTTAATGTATATTTACTTGCTTCACTAGCAGTAAATTTAAATGATGGAGCGTTATTTGTTGTTCCTGGATTAGAAACAATATTAACTTTAGTCTTATCACCACTTATTAGTTCATATTCTAAATTTGAGCTTGCTTTTAATGGATTAACATTTATTTTTCCAGAAATAACATTATTTGCTATACCAACTTCACTAGATTCAATAGATAAGCTTTGAACAGGTAAAGCAGTTATTTTTAATGTATATTCTTTAGTAATATTAAATGTTGATGCAGTTATTTTTAGTTCTTTACATGCTTTTTTTATAGTTAATTTATTAGTGTATTGGCTATATGTAGCAACACTATTATCACTTAATTTAATTTTAACAGGATCAAATTCATTATTATATGTTGATGGTTCACCAGTTATAACTAGAGATACTACATCGCCTACTTCAAATTCATTCTTTTCTTTTCCATTATTTAAAAATTTTATATCAAAAGAAGTACATATTAGTGATGAAAAATTAGGTAAATTATTAGATTTTTCTCTTTCACCTTTATTCATAACTGCAGTTACTTTTTCTGTTTTATCAAAAATAAAATTATCTCCACCTGAATAATCATTAATATATGAAGTAATAGTAGATGTAAAAGTTTTAATCAAGCCTTCATCAAATTCAACAATCGCTGATAATATATTTTTTTCTTTTCCATTTTTTTTAGTAACATTAAAAGTATAAATTTCTCCATTTTTAGAATAATGAGCATTTTCAAAATATTCATTATCATCATAATTTCTATAATTAAAATATATATTCTTAATATATTTTGATAATCCATTTAGTAATTGACTACCAATTATTGGTAAGCCTGTTTGTTTTATAGCAGTTTCTTGTTTTATTTCAGATGAATTATCACCAATTTTTTTATTATTAAATCCATCAAAAACAAAATTATCTTTCTCTTTCTTTTCAGTACTATTTACAAATATATTGTTTTCAATAGCAGCAATATATCTATATACATCTTGATTTCCATTAACATTATTAGTGTAAATAGTACTTGTTTTATGATCATTATAAACATTAAAATCATAAGTTTTATTACTTAGTTGTTGATTATTTTCATCTAAATTAGAAATAGTTATATTACCATTTTTTGCTAAAGTCGATTCTAAAGCAAGACTTGCATCTAATTTTGATTTCACTTCTTGAATTAACTTATTATTTTCTCCATCAATAACATTAACTAATAAATCAAAACTTGCTTTACCACTTGTAATTATCACTTTAACTGGACTATTTGTTTCTTTTAAACCAATAATTTTATTATTTTCTATTTTTACAAATTCATTGTCTTCACTAACTAAAGTAAATTCTTTTATTGAATTCATTGGGCTATAAACTGGATTGACTTCATATTCTTCATTAATTGCTAAGAAAATTTGTTTTTCTTTTAAAAATATATTTTCACAAGGAACATATGAATCAAATATATTAAGTTCAAATGAGGCTCTTTCTTTATTTCTAATAATTATACTTATTGTTGTTTTGCCTGCTTTTAAAGCTTTTATCAACCCATTATTATCAATAGAGGCTACACTAGTATTGCTAGAAATATAATTAACTGGATAATTGTTAATATTTCCTTTTATGATAGGTTTTAAATCAAATGTCTCATTTACAATTAAAATAGGATTATCAACTTTTAAATCAACATTAATATCTGATTTAGCTAAAACATTAAATTCAATAATATTACTTTTTTTATTATCATTATTATCTTGAATTTCTGCATATACATTAGCTTTACCAACACTTTTAGCTTCTAATAAACCATCTTGATTAACAGTTAATACATCTTCATTTGAACTAACAAAAATAGCCTTTTTATTAATATTTTCAACTTTTAAATTTAATAATAAACTTTCTCCTACTTCTAGAATATGATTATCAACATCTTCTAAAACTAGTTTAATAGAATCTTGAGAATTATATTCAACATTGTTATTACAACTAGTAATAGTTGAAATAACGCCAAGAGAAGCAAATAACATTACATAACTTAAAAATCTTTTTTTCATAAACCCTCTTTTATTTAACAAAGCTTGGTAATTTTGTTTCACCATTATTTAATATTTCAAAAGTATATTCATATTCAAATAAAGTATTAAATTGTTCATATTGAGTATGCATTATAATTTTATTAACATCACCATTTAATAAAGTAATTTCAACTTTATCACCTGTTTCATCTTCGAAATTTGTATATCCTTGATAATCTTTAGGGCAAATAGCTTTAGCAATAGAACCAACAGCTTTATTTATGGCTTCATATTTAGAGCCATTTTTAACAAATAAATTACTAGATATTTCTGCAAATTTAGGTAAAAAATCTTCATAATCAGTTCCTACACTATCATCAAATTTTTTAGTCCATGATTGTGAATCTTTATTAAATTTATATTCATAATAATTTTTATCACTAGGATTAGATTTATCTAATTTAAACCATTTATCAAATTTCATAGTTTTATCGGCTTCACGATATTGCAAATATGCTTCTTCCCCTGTGAAATAAAAATAAGATATATAATCTTCAGAAGTAGAAGTATGTCTAGTCATTTTTAAAGTATAATTATTACCTAAATCAATAAATGCATCATGTAATTCTTTATTTTCATTAGTACTTTCATTAATTGTAAATGAAGTTTTATTATAATCTGTAAAATTTAACAACAATTCTTCATCAACTTTCACTCTAACATTTTGACCTTCATAATCTAGATATCCTTCATAAGAAGCAACTTTAAAATTTAAAGAAACAAAATTGTTATTTTCTATTTCTAAAATAGCTTTTTCAACATAGTTATTAGTATCTGTAAAATATGAATAAATTTGATTTGCAAAAGTTAAATTCAAAATATATTCATTAATACTTTCACCTTGAATTAAAAGATCTTTAGTTAACAACTCAAAAGGATTACCATAATTAATTAAAAAATTAATTGGATTTTCTTCTTCATCATAAATTTGATTAAGAAATACTTCGTTTTTGTAATTTAATAATGGAATGTATGTATATCCATTTTCACCCATTAAATAAATATTTTCTTTAACAATTTCATTTTCACTTGAAATGGAATTATAACGCGATTTTTTTTCATCATTTAAAAATTTAAAAGTTAATAATTCACTTGAACTAGCAATTTCATTTTCTTCATAATAAGCTGTTTGATTATAATTACCAGTAATAGTTAAATTACCTTTTAAATCATTAATCGCGTTTACAATAGGAGTTTCTTTTTTTTCTGTTTGATTACAACCACTTAATACAAAAGATAATATTAGTGGGATATAAATAATTCTATTCTTTTTCATAGTTAATAATATATTAATAAAAATATTTAAAGTCAATTAGTTTATATAAATATAATTTTTTTTATTATTTGATTATAAAATATATTAAAAAAGAGTTAGTTACCCATTAACGAATATCTAACTCTTTAACCAATTATTTTATGATATTATCAATAAAATATTAATTATTAGCACTTTCTACAGCATTATTTTTTTTTGATAAATTGAAGAATGATGCTATAGATAAAATAACCATACTAATAAAATACATAACAAATGATGGTGCACCTGTATTCATTGCTGCAACAGCATATTGATTTGATTCATCAAGTTTAGTAAACCATAATGTTCCCATTAAATAAGTTCTTGATGAAATAACAAACATAAAGCATATTCCAGATAAAATCATAGCAACTAGTAAAGGAACGTATGCAAGAGCATTATTCTTTAATTTAAATGATAATAATGCTGATCCAATTATACAAAGAATTGAAATAATTGAAAATGTTACAATTAAAGGAAGTTCATCAATACTATATCCAAGATTTGTAGAACTTGAAATAGCAAGTATCATAGAGACAAAAATTAGAACAAGTGCAATAAGACTAATATAGAAACATAAACCGCATTTTTTAATTTTTTCTAACATAATTAATTACGTCCTTTCTTTTTATCAAGAATTGATGTTAATACAGTCAATGCCAAACATAATCCTGCTAATGTAGCTGATGTTGCCTCAACAGCAATATAAGTAGCTCTCCACCAAGTCATTGTATCAACATATTCACTGTTTACATCAACCATGTTCATATAGTTACTTTGAGTTAATACCCATAAATTACAATGAACAGCTTCTTTAATATTCTTTAATATTGATGCATCTTTTTTGATTTTATCAATAGTAAAGTTATTATATTTATCAGCATTTAATTTATCTAATGTAAGAGTTGAATCGAAGCTAGTAATACCAGCATATAAAGCTTGTGGTAAGAAATCTGTATCATCTTCTAAGTCACTAACAATATACCCTTTGTAGCCCCATTCGCCTCTTAATATATCAGTTAATAATCCTTTAGAACATGTTACTTCAACTGGTCCAATTTTTGAGAATGATGTCATAACACCAAGTAAACCAGCATCTCTTTCATTTGTATCATATTTTGTAGCTTCAAAAGCAATTTGGAACGCTCTTAATTCGATTTCTCTTCCTCTTTGTTCAGTTAAATATGGAGATACCCCGGATCTATTTGTTTCTTGATCATTGAAAGCAAAATGTTTAGGAGCAGCAATTAAGCCTTTATCTAAAGCACCAATACTATATTCCATACCAATTGTTCCAGTTAAAACTGGATCTTCTGAATAATATTCAATATTTCTACCATTATATCCTGTACGATGAGTATTCATTGATGGGCCCCATAAAATTGGTAAACCAACAAATAATGCATCATTACCCATTAATCTTCCTTGTTCATAAGCTAAACGAGGATTGAATGTCGCACCCATAACTGGTCCACTTGGGAAAACAGTCATTTCAAATTTAGCATTCTCATCTGTATCAGTAATTTTCCATTGTGGAATTGTTTCACCATAGTTGTTATATGATAATGTTTTAAAAGCACGATCTCCAACACCATTAGGACCATTTTCTGTAAATTTACCTGCAATAAATCCTACAGAATCCATTGCTAAATAGTCTCTATTACCATGAACAATAAATTCGATAGCTTGAGTTAAATCTAATTGGTTAAGTAATTTATCCCATGCTTCATCATTATATCTAGCACCTTTTAAATTAAGATATTTATCATTACCTTCTTGATTAAATAAAATATTTGATACATCATCATTGTCCTTAACAATATATGTTTTACCATTAATTAAATCAATCATTTGTGGCTCTGCAGTATAATCTGTATATTCTAAAGGCCATGTTCCACGCCAATCATTTCTTGATAAATATTTGACAGAATCTTTTTTAAAGAAGTTTGGATCAGCATATTCAATTGAATTTTTAACTGTTGTTCCACTTTTTGAAACATTAAATGTATCTTCATCTGGTGTGTTATTTTTTGTGTTATAAGTATGTTGATATACTTTTGATGCATCACCATCTGCAGTCATTTTATTTTCATTATTTGCTTTAACACCTTGAGCTGCTAAAACATTATTTAATGCATCATGTGCTCCATTACCAATTGCAAATGAATACATACCAGCATCTAAAATATATGAACCATTACCATTTTTAGCTGTTGAATCCCAACTTGCTAAATTTTGCATATCAACTTGAATATTTAAAGTTTGGCTCTTGCCAGGTTCAAGATTTTCAGTTTTATCAAATGCTACTAATTGAATTGCACTCTTTTCAACATTATGTTCTTTATCATAATCAGTATAAGGTGCTTGTCCATAAATTTGAACAACATCTTTTCCTTTAACATTTCCTGTATTTGTAACTTTTACTTTAAAATCAAATACAAAATTATGACCGTCATGTTTAAGAGTTGGTTTTCCAACGATTTCTTGTGAGAAAGTAGTATAACTTAAACCATATCCAAATCCATAAGTTACTTCTTTACTATATTCCCAATTACCATCTGTATAAGAAGAACCTGCATTAGATCTAGCATTTCCTAAATCATTTACATAATCAGCATAACGAGTTTCATAATATCTATATCCTGTATAAATATTTTCTGCTTCAATAACATATTTTTGTCCAGTACCTTTAGAACGTGCAATAACTTGGTCTTTATTTGTATAAGAATAATCACCATAGTTAATCATTGCAGGAGCACTTAAACTACTTGTTGCATAAATGTCACTCAAATGTCCTGATGGATTTGTAGCGCCACTTATAATATCAACAACAGCTTTTGGAGCATAGTTAGCACCTATACCCATCCATAAAATAGCACCAATATTTGGATCATCTGCTAATTCTTGAATTTCCATTTGGTTAACAGCATTAATAATTACAATGACTTTTTTACATTTTTCTTTAGCAAGTTTAATCATTGCTTTTTCTTTTAATGTAATTTGCATTGGATTAGTGATTCCTTCATTAGGATCACATTTATCGCCTTTTTCCCAATCAACACCTTCAGAAGCTGCTCTTCCAAGAACGACAACACCTAAATCGTTATAACTATCAATTGAAGTAATAGCATCGCTATTTTGTGCGATTAAATCTTCACTGCTTGCTTCTAATGTTTGGAATTTAGTAATTCCAGCCATTTTACCATACATACCCATATATGGGAAATCGTTTTCAGCTAATAAAGCAATTCTACCAGTTTGTTTTGTTTTAATATATTTTTCATATGCTTCATTTAATACTGGGTTTACTTCATATCCTGCTTGTTCAAATGCTTCATCGAAATGAATAGTTTGATTATTACCAGCTGCTTTATGTCCTATAAATGCACCAGTAATTGTACTTGAACTACGAACGCCAAACAAAGATACTTTAGTTTTGTTAGTAGTTGTAGTTGGGCAAGGTAAAGCATTATTAACATTTTTTAATAATACAGTTCCTTCTGCTTGAATTTGTTTTGCTAAATCTTCATGTGCTTTAACAATTTTTTTTGAATCACCTTTACCATCTTCAGTAAGATATTCTTTATCTGGTGTAAATGCATCAAATAATTTTCCACCATCTTTTTGGACTAATGTTGAAGAATGAGTTTTAAAATAACTATCAACAGCATCTTTATTTGCTTCTAAAATAGAACCACATGCAATACCAAGTACAAGTGCAGTTCCAAAAACAAATGTAAGTCCACGAGCAGCTCTATTCAATTTGCTCATATTAACCTCCTATGTTGTTTAAAAAAGTTTCTGTATGAAACCGTTTACAGTTTTTTTATAACATAATATTCTTTTTTGCGCCATAGCCAAAAAGAATTATAGTAATGGATGCAATACAATTAGTAAAATTTGCAATGTTTTTTTATATAATATGCATTTTTATTCATTTAAAAATGTTTTATTAAATAATGATTGCATAAGAAAAATTATCTAAACTTAGGCAAAATTTAAAGAATTATACTTTTATTAAATTATAAAAATTAATTATATTTTTTGATTGCTATTATATAATTTTTTATTCCTAAAAAAAGTGGTAAAAGAATTATTACATAAAATAAAATTACTATATAAATAATAATGTTTTGATTTTCAACCTTAATAAATCCAGTTTGATTTTGTATTAATAATATAGTCCAAGCCACAATAGAAACAAAAGATAAAATATACCATAGTTCTTTTTTTTG
>CAJKZK010000024.1 GCA_905204225.1 uncultured Bacillota bacterium | reverse complement strand
CATATTTATATATTTTTTAATCATAAAAAATCATTATTTATAACTATATATACAAATTAATAATAAAGAATAGTAATTTATATATATTTTTATAATATTAGCCCCATATTCTAAAAGGCACTTCTTTTGTTCCTTCAGTATCTTTAGTAAAATAATCTTTTTTTGCTTTACCAGAAGTAAATGTATTATCTTCTTTTACATAAATTTTAGAATTAAACCATTCAGTATCTTTTAATAAAGTAACATTATTTGAACATGCTACAGCAGTAGAATTTCCATCACATGACACAATTACATTACCATTAAGAGGTTTTTCTTCACTATCCATTCCATAAGAAGTAGCAAATACTTGATCAGTATATTTAGATATTCTTGTTATAAAATCTTGAGTTGGAAACACATTTAAATAATTATTAGTGTATTCTGGATTTCCAGCTGAACATGAAGCAACACAAATAGATGGTTTAATTAAAGATAAGAACTCAGCATTTGAAGAAGTTTTAGATCCATGGTGTCCTGCTTTATATAAATCTACATTAGGAAAATTTTTATTTTTATAATGTTCAACAAAAGCTTTTTCACCATCTTCTTCTAAATCACCAGTTAACAAGAAATTACGATTATTATACTTAAATAAAGTAATTACCGAATGATCATTATTATTTTTTGATGGTTCAAAATAATATTTATTATATAAAATATTCATTGATATTCCATTTCCTAAATCATAACTTGCTTCATCTTTATTACCATTATTTAAACATTCAGATGCAGTCAAATGTTTTATTTTATTATCTCTTACTAAATTATCTCTTTTTTCAATGTAATTTTTATATAATTGAGTTTCACTAACTACATAATTAAAATCTATTAATGTATCTATTTCATAACTTTCCAAAATACCAGGATTAGATTTAGTACCTACAATTCCTTCTAAATGATCAGAATCACTATGAGTAACAATTACATATTCTAATTTATTATCTTTAACATATTTATTCATATAATTTTTTATTGTTGTAGTGTCACTTGCGCCAGCATCAATTAAAATATCATTATCACCAGCTTTAATATATACTGCATCACCATTTTTATTGTTTCCTATTTGCATAAAATGGATTTGAAAATCATTATAAATTGTACCTATATTAGCTTCACTTGGATTAAATGATGAAGATGATGAAATAGGCAACATTGGATAAATATATTTATAAAAAACAAAGCTTAGTAAACTAGCAACTAACAAAATGATAATAGTAATAATAAATTTTTTTATTTTTCTTTTAGCTTTTTTTGTTTGTTTTTTTACTTCTTTAGTTATTAAATCATCATTTTGTTTTGATGAATTATTTTTTTTAGTATTTGTCTTTGTATTTTGATTAGATTTTTTAGTCATTTTTTCAGCATATTCTCTTGCATCTTTTTCATCTTCAAAAGTTTTAATAGCCCTAACACCATCTTCTTTTTTTACACCATATTTTCCACTTGAGGTTTTGAAAACTATATATTTCATATTTTAACACTCCTAATTTTTATCAAATTATAATAATTTGATATAAACTATATATTAACAATTATATATTATTTTTATATCATTTTCATAAATTTCAATTATAATATATTTAAAGGGGGTTAATTATATGAAATTTTGTTCAAAATGTGGTTGTCAATTAAAAGATGACGATTTATTTTGTCCATCTTGTGGAAACAAAGTTGAACCACTTGATAATAAAATACATGTCTCAGCTGATTTAAGAAACATTGCTTCTTCTACTGGTGATAATGTATCAAATAAATCAAGATTATGTGCTGCATTACTTGCTTTCTTTCTTGGTGCATTTGGCATTCATAGATTTTACATGGGTAAAATAACATCTGGAATATTCATGTTATTATTCTTTTGGACTGGCATTCCTGCAATTGTTGCAATAATTGATTTAATAATGATTTTATGTGGAATTGCTACAGATGATGAAGGCAAAAAAATTGTTGAATGGTAAATAAAAACGATATCAAAAATATCGTTTTTTTTAATTAATTAGAATAAAATATTATCTACAAGAAATATAAAATAAAATTGATGATAAACAAAAACATAAAACTAAACTTAAAGAAATATATTTTAAATAATTAGCCCATTTTGATTTAAATTCATAAACAAAGAATTTACCAACAAAATAACAAACAGGTAATATAATTAATGTCATATATCTAAAATCTTGAGTACAAGTAACTGGATATAATATTTGAAAAATTATATATGAAATAAGAGTAATAATAAAAATAATTAACATTAAAATATTATTAAAATTTTTAAATTCTTTTATTAGGACATAACATATGCAAAAAATAGTTAATAATGAAAATAAAATATTACAAATTAATAAAATATAAGCAAAGATTTCACCTTGCCAATATGAATATTCGCCAAATATAGAACATTTTAAAGTATATAACCAAACATTATAATCAAGATATCCATTATCATTTGGTCTTAGTATACACCAAATATTTTCATTTAAATTAAATAAATTAGGTACACCAAATCTTTGCCAATAAGAATAATTAATTACACCTAAAGATGATGAAGGATCAATTCCTGGAACACCAATACTAGTAATTCCAAATTTAACAATATTTCTTATAATAAACCATAAGCTTATTGGGGCTACAATACCAATAAAAGATACGCCTTGAATAATAGTTTTTTTAGCTTTATGATTTTTTAAATCAATTATAAAATCATACAAGAAAATAAATAATAAAGGCGCACAAATCAAAGCACTTGATACTTTACTCATCGCCCCACATCCTAATGTTATTCCACATAAAATAATACTTAACCAACTTCTATTTTTGTGAAAAACAAGTCCATAATATAAAGATATTATCATAAACATAAAGGCCAATCCTTCATTATTAAGCCATCCTGCCATTATAAAAAATTGAGGATAACAAGCTAATAAAAGAAATGAAATAATTCTAAAAATTTTATTATCTGATAAACTAAAAATTATTTTTTTAAAATAAAATAAAGTCAAACAACTAACAAAAGAACTTAATATTATATTTGCATCATATAATATTGCTACATCATTGACTCTTTCAACAAAACCATATATATGCATAAATAAAGCACATAATGAATGCCAAAGAGGTGGGTGATAAAATTGCCATTTAATCTCATTAGGTAATCTTCCAGTACTATAAATAATATATGTATATGAAAAATGACCTTGTCCATTAATATTTAATTGATTACCATTATACATTTCTACATCATGTTGACGACAATCACTTCCAGTATAAAATGCATATCCAATTCTTAAAGTAAAACCAACAATCATAATTAAATATGCTAATTTTTCATCAGTTAATTCATTTTTGCCTTTTAAATAACATGCTTTAGAAAAGCAATAAATTAAAGGTATTATCATCATTGTTCTAATTGTTTGCAAATTATCATTATTTATTCTACTTAGATAAATTAAAATATCATAACTAACCCACAAAAAAAGAAAGAAAAGAAAAAATTTAACAAATGATTCTAAATATTTATGTTTATTAAAAAAATCAATGACTTTTTGCATTATTATCACCTTTAGTTTCATGATATTCTTTTTCAGTATTAACTGACCACAAATCATCTTGAGTATAATTATTATTTAAAATTATTTCACTAGCAATCATTGCCGTGACCATTGAATGATCCATATTGTTATAACGATGTTGGCCATTTCTTCCAACACATAATAAATTATCAAATTGTTTTAAATCATCAACAACATTATCAAAATCTTTATAACTACCAAAATATGCTGGATATGCTTTTTTAACATTTAATCTACAAGCATCAATAACATCATTTTTATCAATAATATCTATTTTTTGTAATTCATCTTTTGCAAATTCAATAAAATCATGATCTGACATATTCCACATCTCATCATTTTCATTTACAAAATATTCTAATCCAACAAATACAGTATTTTCTAAATCATTAACCATATATGGAGACCAGTTATTAAATATTTGTAATCTACCAACTTTTACATCTCTTTCTTGAATATAAATCCAACAATCAGGAACAATATTAGAAACAGTTTTCATTTTAGTTTGATTTTTAATTTTTAATTTAGGTAAAAGTAAACCTACTGTAATAAAGTCTCGATATAATAAATTAGTTGCAACATCAAAAGCTTCTTTATTATAATTATCAAAAGAATTATATAAATCTTTAATTGGCATGGATGAAATATAATAATCAGCGGCATATTCATGATTATTTGTTTTTATTTTTTCAATATGATGATTATTAACTTCAATATGATTAACTTCTTCATTAAATATTATTTTTCCACCCATTTTAATAATTTCATTAGCCATTGTTTCATACAATTGACCTGGGCCATATTTAGGATAAGAAAATTCTTCAATTAAAGAAGTTTCAACTTTTTTAGAATGAAACAATTTTTTAAATGGTTTAGCAATAATTTCACCAAGAGCTTTAAATAAAGATAATCCTTTTACTCTTTGAGCTCCCCAATCAGCAGATATTTCTTTAGGTGAAATACCCCATACTTTAGTTGTATAATCTTCAAAAAACATTTCATATAAAGGTTTACCAAAACGATTAATATAAAAATTTTCTAAATTTGTTTCTTTTCTCTTATGTAAACAAGATCCAATATAACCCCATCCGGCAACCCATGTGTTTTTTAAACCCATATTTTTAAAGGTTTCAAATTTCATAGAAATAGGATAATCAAAAAATTTTCTTAAAAAGAATATTCTTGATACTCTTCTTCTTAATAACATTACTCGGTCTTCTTTTTGTGGGTCAGGTCCACCATCAACATATTTTTTTTGATTATTTAATATAATATCATCTTTAGCAGGTTTACCTTGCATTGGCATTATTTCATTCCATAAATCAGTAACCCTTTTATCTTTAGAAAAAAAGCGATGACCACCAATATCCATTCTATTATTCTTATAATTATATGTTCTTGATATTCCACCAATATTTTCACTAGCTTCAAGAATTGTTACATCAATATCTTGATTACTTTTTAATAATTTATAAGCAGCAGTTAATCCTGCTGGACCAGCACCTATTATTAATACTTTTTTCATAAACAATTCCTCGATAAATAAATTTATTAATGAAATTATAAAATTATTTCATATTAAAAACAAGTTGATGAACAAAATTAATAAATCTTTATATTATCTTAAAATAATATTATTTAATACTGTATCATTACATTATTTCTAATAATAATTTAATATTTAATTCTCTTTTTTAATCTCTATAGGAATTAATTCAATATATTTATCTTTTTATAGTTCTTTAATAAGTGTGTATTTAAAATAATTTTAAGTATTGACTAATTCTAACTTATTCCTCTAACCCATCAAATTATCTAAAACACATACTTATTACAACTCTCTTTTTTTATATTTTTACAAATCATTATCATGGAAAAAGGTGTAAAATTTTGTCTAAATTACACGGAAAAAGGTGTAAATTGTTATATAAATATTATGGAAAAAGGTGTTAAAATCATTTAAATAATAGTAAAAAAAGTGTAAAATATTAATAATTAAAACTAAAATATAAAAAGAAAGGATAAATTAAATGTATTTAAAAAGAAAAATTAATGATTTCTTAAACGATTGGAAAAACAATGATGATAAAATGCCATTAATAATAAAAGGTGCTAGACAAATTGGAAAAACCGAATCTATAAAAAATTTTGCTCAAAGTAATTATGATAGTATTGTTGAAATCAATTTCGTTTTACAAAAACAATATAAAGATATTTTCGATGATGGATTTGAAGTTGATACAATTATCAAAAATATTACTTTAAAAAATCCAGATTTCGAATTCATACCACAAAAAACATTAATATTTTTTGATGAAATTCAAGATTGTATAAATTGTGCAACATCATTAAAATCATTTAAAATCGATGGCAGATACGATGTTATTTGTTCAGGCTCATTGATGGGAATTAATTATAAAGAAATAGAATCTAATAGTGTTGGATACAAAGAAGATTATGAAATGTTTTCAATGGATTTTGAAGAATTTTTATGGGCAAAAGGTTATAAAGATAATCAAATAGAAGAAATGTATTCTTCAATGAAAAATTTAACTCCTTTATCAAAAGTAATGATGGAAGTTATGAATGAAAATTTTAAAGATTATTTAGTTCTTGGTGGTATGCCAAAAGTTGTAGCATTATTTATTAAAAATAAAAATTTTAGTGGAACATTAAAACTTCAAAAACAATTAATCTTAGATTATGAAGAAGATATAACAAAATACGCAAATGGTTTAGATAAAACTAAAATTTTAAATGTTTATAGAAAAATACCTGTATTTTTAGGTAAAGAAAATAAAAAGTTTCAAATATCAAAAGTAAGCCATGGTGCAAAAAGTAGAGATTATATTGGAGTAATTGAATGGCTTGAGCAAGCAGGTATTATAAATACTTGTTATTGTATGCTCGATCCATCTTTACCTCTTAAAGGTAACTATAATCCTGATAATTATAAAATATACTTCAAAGATACTGGTTTATTAATTGCTACACTTGATGATGAAGCGCAAAACGATTTAAGACTCAACAAAAACTTTAACACCTATAAAGGAGCAATTTATGAAAATATTGTTGCCGATATGCTTTCAAAGCAAAATTATCCATTATATTTTTATAAAAATGAAAAAGGAACATTAGAAATAGATTTTTTTGTTAGAGATGCAAATTCATTAATTCCAGTAGAAGTAAAATCAAATGATGGTGCAACGATTTCATTAAATAATTTAATTAACCAAGATAAATATAAAGATATTAAATATGGAATTAAATTATGTGATAAAAATATTGGTTTTAACGGTAAATTTTATACTTTTCCATATTTTATGGCCTTTCTATTAAAAAGATTCTTATTAGAAAAAAATAAATAAATTTAATAATAGCTATATTGCAATCCCATACATTGCAAATACTCTATCAATAAAATATTTTCTTAATTCATATCTAGTTTTAACTTGATTATATATTTCTTTAATTAATTCATCTCTGTCTTCTAAATTATATTTATCATTAATTAATAAATATAAACTAAATAATTCTGCCATATTAGAATAAAAATCCCTATGAAGAATGTTTGAATAATCAAATACAAATTTTCTAACATTTGTTTTAATTAATTCACTTTAATATGATAAATTATTATTTATTTTTTCAATAAATTTATTTATTTCATTTTTATCTAATAAATATTTTGATTATTTAAATCTATCAATATTTTTTTACTTTCTTCAGCATTTAATCCATTAATAATATCTAAATCAATTTATTTATCTCTTTTTCAAGATAATAATATCAAATTATATGTTCTATAAAACGTAAATTATTTTTTTAAAAATACAAAAAGCGCCTATTATAAGCGCTAAATATGAACAAATAATTAAGTTATACAAATTATTTATTTATTTTATTAAACATTATTTTACCATGAACAATGGTCATATAAACATTGAAATTTTTATCAACAATTGTTAAATCAGCATATTTACCATCTTTAATTGAGCCTATTTGGCTCTATATAATTTTTATAGAGCCATTAAAAGAGTTGACATAATAATCAACTCCTTTTAAAATTAAAAATTTCTATTCATATATTTTATATTGAGCAACCTCATAATATAAATACATTAATTTATTATCTAAATCATAAACAACATAAAAATTATAATATCTAGTTTCACCTTTTTCTTCTCTAGCAAACCAATCATATTTAAAATCAAATAATGGTAATTTTTCATTAGGAACATATTTTTTTAATTCATTAAAAGATTTTTCTATATTAATTTGATAATTTTCTTGGTCAATATTATTTTCATATTGTTTTTCATAAGATAGTTCATAATCTTCTTGAATTGTTAAAACAAAATATGTATTGCTTCCATCAATTGCACTATCAAAATATTTATATTCAACATTAATTTCTTGAGGCAATTTAACATTATATTTTTCTTGTTTATTATTTAAAAATCTTTTTGCAACATTATTATCTGAATAATATATTCCTTGATATATTGATACTCCTGTAATGAGAATTAAAATCGCCGTTAAAACAATTAATATAATTCTAGTACTTTTATTTATTTTCATTGTTTTCACCTCTTACAATTTTCTTTACGTGCTTATATATTATAAATAAACAGATTGATATAATTAAACTAATAAACCCAAAACCAAAATAAAAATAAATCAATATACTCTCCATTTTCATGCACAACAAAACAATATTAAAAATATTATATACAATTGTTCCATAAGTATAGATTAAAAATAATGAAAGAAGATTTTCACATGTTAATTCATTATAATCAAATTTATTCATTATGAAAAAACCTTTAATTATTGAAATCAAAAATGTTAATAAACAAAATAAATAAAACGTAAATGGAATAGTTACATAACTAATATAATGAAATAAGTGAGAAGCAATTAAATCAAAAATATATGTTAAAAATAATGCAAAACATATAACAATTGAAAATGTTAAAACAACATAAACAAATATTGATAATATATTATTAATTTTCTTTTCCATTTTTCTCTCCTATATATATCTATTATATAAAAAAATTTATTAATAACCATCAAATATTATTGTATGAATAGTATTATCATTAATAACAAAATCTAAAGAAGAATTATTATCAACTTCTTTACCATCAATTGAAAGAATTTGAGTATTAGGATAACGATTCTTTGGGTTAAAACTATCACCTACATTTAACAAATAAATATTAGCTATATCAAAATATGTATCATTATCAATTGCGCATATAACAAGTGATTTATCTAAAGGCATATTAAATTTGATATATAAAGTTAATTCATCTGATATAGTTATAGAAGTAAATGGTTTAGTCATTTCTTTATCTAAATATAAAGAAATATAACTACTTACATCTTCTTGTTTTTCTTTAATAATAAAATTTTCATGATTAGATAAATATTCAATACCATCATTAGCAGTAAATATTTCATTATATTCAAACTTTTGAGGATAAACAAAAGCAAAATCACCTACATAATAACGAATTTCTTCTTTATCATTATAAAGAGTTGTCTCTGTTTCTACTGATATTTTATTATATTTTTCTTTGTCAAAATTATAATTAATATTTCCATGACTTATATGGTTTACTTTGTAATTATTTTCTTCATTTTCATAATTTATCTTAATATTATAATCATATTTTGTTTCAACAATTTTATTATCTTTACTAGAAATAACCATTGTTCCTTCTTCATTACTTTTTAAATAACCTTGATCATCAATAGAATCATCAACATATTCATGTTTAATCATTATATTTAAATTAATCATTTCATTATTTTTATCAAAAGAAACACTTATATTTTTTTCATCAATTTCAATAAATGAAGTCTTTAAAATTGTAATAAATTCATTATAATTTTCTCCTTCAATATTTAATCCTTCTAAAAATGAATTTGGATTATAATAATTCATTTTTTTAGCTTTAGATAAAGTTATATATTCACCTTTTGTTTCTTTGTTTTTAGAATCACCTTGTTCATTATAATATTTAATTCTTTGTTTACCATTATCATCTACTATTTTTGTTACATCTTTAGAATATTTATATAATTCCAATTTATCATTTCCAAGTATATAATTATTTTTTTCAATTAAAGTCATTCCATCTTTATATGTTTGATATGTATCATTTTTATCCATTAAAACATTATCTTTATAAGTTTCTACATTAAAAAATGAAGTATATTCATCATTATAGTTTATTGTATATTCTTTAGCTTTTTTCCATTCATCAAACAATTCTTCTTGTGTATAATTTTCACTACTTGTAACTTCTTTACTAGTTGTACTACTAGAAACATTATTATCACAAGAAAAAATACTAAACATTAAAACTAACGTTAAAAGAAACTGAATTTTTTTCATAAAACCTCCCTTATAAATTATGAAAACTTAAAATTAAATTGCATCTCTAATAATCTAAACAATTCATCCATTACTTTATTTGCTTGAGCAATTATATCAATATCAAATAATTTTTTTATCACCTCATCTTGTTCTATCTTATTTACATGAAATATATCAAAAGCCATTCTCAAAAAACATTCTGTTTTATTTTTTAAAGTAAAATATTTATCACATTTCTTTGCCATATAAGAACGCATTAATCCTGAAGTACCTATTTCTACTTCATAAAATTTACTTTCACTCCAATATGGATTATATGATTTAAAAATTTTTATTAATTCATCAGTTGTTTTTTCATTAATAAAATTAATTAAAATATCTTGAGTATAAGCTTCTATATATATGTCTCTTAAATTTTCATTTAATTCAGTAATAGCTAATTGAAGCGATGTTTCAATAGCATAAACCATTATTAAAGGCATATTTTTATTAAAACACATTTTAGCAATATAAAATTGATTATCAAACATTACTTTTACAAGTTCTAAAAGCACTCCATCTTTAGTATGAAAGATATTTTGAAAAGTACCTGCTGATACATCTGCTTCTTTAATAATATCAAGCATAGTTGTTTTATTAAATCCTTTTTCAATAAACATCTTTACACAAGTCATTAATATTCTTTTTTTTGGTTCTTTTACTTCATTTCTGCTTATCATTTTAGTTTGCATCCTGGTTTACAACCCAATTATAATATAACAACCTTTTTTAAGCAACAAAATATTTTAACTATTTAATCAATACTTTTTCAATTTTAGCAATATACATATCATGAAAATCTTTATTTGAATAACAATCTTCAATAATATTTTTATCTATAAAACATTCTTCTTTTAAGGTTTGTCTATATATTTTCTTACACACTAAAACTAAGCTCGCTTCTTCAATATAAGAATAATCTTTTAAAATAACATTATGGAAACCAACTTTAGCTATTTTATCTTCATTTCTTCCTGAATGAGATCCTAAATACGCTAATTCTTTCTTTTTATTATCAAAAAAACATAAAGTAAAATATTCTTCTTGATCAAGTAATATTTTAGAAAATCTTTGAGGTCTAACATAAATAGTAACCACTGGCATACCGCTACTATGTTCCCATAATGAACCTATTTCACCCCAACTTAATGTCATTGCGTTAATCTTATCACCACTTTTACCAGTAACTAACGCTACCCATTCATCAGCAATTTTAGTAATTGGATTTATATTTAATTCTTTATATGATATTTCTTTCATAAAATTTTCCTAAAAATCACATTCATTTGTTTTTAAATTTTCAGTAATAGCTTTAAAAAAATTCGCACTCCAAATATTTAAAACACTTGGATCTTTAATAAAAGGTATAACATCTTTTTTTGCATTTTCATAATCAATGCAATCAAATTTGTCATTTAAAAATTTTTTTACATCATCTAAAGTAATCACTTTATTTTTTTCAATAAATCCTGTCTGAATTAATCTAGCTTGTAAATGTTTTAAATTAAATGTTGCTTTTTTTTGTAAATAAAAAACATAATCATATAAATCTCTACCTTTAATACGATTTTTCCAAGATCTGCAGAGAACCGCTCCAATTTTACCAGCAAAAAGAGATGGCAAATCATATAAAGCAACTTCGCAAGGTATAGGTTGAAGTTTATATTTTGTTTCAAACGTAGCAAATTCAGGTGGATTTGTATCAATTTCAAATTTAATTTTTATCATTTCATTAGGATTAATTATTTTAGCTAAATCATCATTAGCATAAAACATTAAAAATAATTCTTTTGTATTTTCTTTTAAAAAAGCTGATTTAATTGCCGAATCAAAACTCTTAATTTTATTTTCAATTTTTACATTTAAGCCAAGTGCATTTACTTCTTTTTCTAAAATTGGAAAATATTTTTCTAACTTAAAATCAAAATCTGTTTCTTTTAAAGAAAAATCTAAATCTTCTGAAAATCTATCTAAACCATAAAATATTCTAAGTGCTGTTCCACCATAAAAAACTGCTTTTTCAAAGAATCCTGCTCGAGAAAGACCACAAAGAACTATTTCTTGCATTATTTCCTTAATTGCATTCTTTTTATCTAATAAATTTGTTGCATTATAATTTTTTAACATTTCTTCAACAATTTGATTCATATTTATTTTTTCCTCATAAATTTTGCAAGTAGCATTACATTTCTACATTTATATTTTTGAGCAAGTATTTCAATATCATCTATATTTAATTTGATAAATTCATTCTCATCAATTCTCAAATCATCAAACAATAATGATTTTAATTCTATTTGATTTTTTAATGAAGGTATAGAATATAATTTATCACAAAGTGCTTTTTCTGGTGTCGCAATAAAAAAAGTATAACCATTCTCGTTAATAATATTTACACCAAAAGGATAAACATTTTTAGGAATATCTTGATATGTGTAATAACCAAAAAATGTTTTATATTCTTTTCTTTTTCTTTTCATAAAAGTAGCAGATGTAAATGTATAAACTGCTTCAGGAATTAATCCATAATATGATAATGCAAATTCAAAAGATAAATACGATGGTCCACATATAACACTTGACAAATAATGTCCTGAAACATTTTTATCAGTCTCGTATATACCTCTTATTATTGGTATAAGTTTTTGTTCCTTTACTAATTGCTTTATTTTACTATATGGATTGGCATAATTTGATAATTCTTCTAATAATATTTTTGTTGTTTTTATCATATTTTCTCCACTAACTACAATTATATTGCAGTTACTGGAGCAAATCAAGTAATTTCATATCATAATCCAACATATCCAACTTCATTAATTATTTCTTGAGCAACATCTAATTTCATCCAATCAACTACTTTTTTTACATTTGGATTAGTATTTTTTGAACTATGAACTGCATAAAAAGAAGAAACAATTGGATATGATTTATTTTGTATATTTTCTTTATTAGGATAAACATTATTTAAACTAATCATTTTGACATTACCATTTTTTACTACATCTTCAACATAATATCTAAATGAATACCCTATTGCACTACCAAAAATATTTAGCGATTTAGATATAGTTTTTTCTCCATTCATCAATGATAAAAATGCTGTTTGACTTCCACTACTTTCATTTCTTTGTAAAGGAATAATTTCTTTATTATATCCACCTAGTTCTGACCAATTGGTGTATTTTCCACTATAAATTCCTTTTACTTGTTCAATAGTTAAAGAATTAATAGGATTATTTTTATTTACTAAGAATACAAATGATTCATAACCAATTGGTTCTAAAATGAGTTCAACATTATTTTTAGAAGCATATTCTAATTGTTGACTAGAAGGTTTAGCAAGTAAACCAATATCAATATTTCCATCAACAATACCTTTATAACAATTTCTTGTATTATTCATTTGTAATTTTGATGAAGAAGTAAAATTATCATTAATAAATTCAACATCTTCTTTATTATATATAGCGTTAACAAATGATGAACTAATTGGATAAAGAGCAGCTGCAGAATCAATAATTGGTTTTTCTCCAGTTAAAGATAAATTATCGTTTTTCTTTATTATTTTAGAGTTTTTTTCAAAAGGTAAATATTCACCTAATTCAATTGATTTAGCGCGCATCACAGCACTTCCACTAGGTAAAACTAAACTAGTAAATAAGCCAAAAATAGTTAAATCAATAATAACAAAAGAACTAATTAATGTAATAAGTGAAATAATTTTAATTTTTTTGTCCATTATCCTAACCTCGATATAATTTCTATTATTGAAATATGATTAAAGAAATATATAGTTAAAACTAGTAATACAATTATTGATAAAACACCAAGTATTGTTATTAAATATATTAATCTTTTGAAATTCTTTTCCATAAAATAACCTACATAAAACGAATTGGGCCCGCTATAACATTTATAATTATTCCGAAAGTAATTATAGTAACCCAAAAGATAATTCTAATAATCAATCTAACTAATTTAAAATTTTTAGTTTTATCTAAATCATTTAATTTTTTTAATTTTATACTATAAATAATAGCAAATATAAGCCAAATAACACCTAGAACTAATATGATATCAAATATAAAATTTGATAAGCATCTACCAATTATTTGAATCAAAAAGTAAAGTCCAATAAATAAATAATTAATAATATCCATAAACTATCTCCTAACAATAATATACCAAATTATAAATAAAATAATGAGTGTATAATCGTTCCAAAGAATGTATATTTGTTCATTTATTACGTAATTTTTTTATAAATTTAATTAAAAAATAAATTATCCAGCAAATTAAAATAATTGAAATAATGATAATTGATAATACTGGTAAAAATTTAACAGTAGGATCATTTACAAATTTGATTAATGTTTCAAATAATGAAGTCCACATTTTAGCGGTTGCTTCAGAAAAAGAAAAATCATATTTTGACATTAAAACAAATCTTAAAATAGCTAAAGCTAAAACAATAATAGTAATAACTACACTTAATATTAAAGCAAAATAAAACATACCTTTATTAAAAGATTCTTTTTTTGCCTTTTCAAGATTTAAATATTCATCAATTTTAGCAATAATATCATTTCTTTCATTATCATTTGAATTATTATTTTCAGCAATATTAATATCTTGAGAAATAAGTTTATTAATATCTAAAGAATAAAAATTACATAACAAAATTAAATTTTCAGCATTAGGTATTCTTTCTCCAGATTCATAATACGCTAAAGTTCTTCTTGAAATACCAACTTTATCTGCTACAAATTCTTGAGATAAATCTAAATCTTTACGTTTCTTTTTTAATTGTTCTGCAATAGTCATTTTTATTTCCTTAATTGAATTAATTATAACAAAATTAAATTATAATGTTAATATAAAGATTTCTTATCGACTACATTAACTTTTTGTAGGAAACAAAATAAAAAGAAGAAAGTATATTCTAACTAAAATTGATGAACGAAAAAAAAGACCAACAATATCATTTCTAATCTATCAAAATACGATAAAATATCATCAAAAGATGTTAAACAATATATATAAAAATTGTTTACGATGACAATAGTGAAATTTGCATTTAAAAATCAACTCTTATTATTGATAAAGAAATGATAGAAAAAAATTTGCTGGATACGGAGCAATTGCAACTGATTTATTTGAAGAAAAAGTTATTGAAATTATTAAAATAGCATCAAATAGATGGGAATAGAAGATTATTTTAGACAAATGAAAGCTTGATTTTCTACTCGTTCTATTTACCTTAGAAAAATAAAACACGTCTACTCACATTTTCTTACTTGTTATGTTGCATTAACTATTACTAAGTTAATAGAAAGAAAATATCTTGTAGGAATAACAGCCAATGAATTATTTAATGTTTTAAAAAATACAACATATGTTTAATTCCCACATGGCGGAATTTGGCGGATTAAAAAAGCAGTAGCAAGTGTTTATTAACATTATTGTTACTGCTTTTCTTTTATGATGGTGTAAAATTTTGACGTACACAATTCTTCAAATTAATATGTATTTTTCAATTTCCTAGTTAATAAAAAAACACCGATATAATATCGATGTTAATAATCATAATGGCAGGGGTGACAGGAATCGAACCCGCGTTAACGGTTTTGGAGACCGCTGTACTACCATTGTACGACACCCCTAAGGTTATAGCTAGGATCTAGCTATTTTTGAGACCAAGCCCATATCTACTTTACCTTGAAAATTTGTTTTGAAATGTTTCATAACATTAGGTAAAGATTTATCATCAAGAGTAGATATTTCTTTTCTAATTTCTTCTTCAGTTAACATTTTTGGAAGATATTTAGATATTAATTCTTCTTGGTGAGCTATTGCGTTAACTTTTTCAAGGTTATTAACTTTTAAATAACTTTCTTTTTCTTCAGTTAATTCTTTTAAGGTTTTTGAAATAATAGTGATTAAATCTACATCTGTAGCTTCTTCACCTTTTTGTTTTTTCTCAATAGATAAAAGCATATACTTATTCATAATAATGCTGTAGATACCTTTAGCAGTGTTATCACGAGCTTTCATTGCTTCTACATTAGCTTTTTTTATTTCATCAATAAGCATAATTTCATCTCCTTAGCTTAAATATAATAGCACTAAAAATTTTACTATTCAACAATAATTTTCTTATAAAGATAAATATTCTTCTTCTAATGAAGATAGTTCTTCATTTAGTTTTTTTAATTTAGCATCTAATTCAGACATTTTCTTATAATCCATATAATTTTCTTCTAAGAATTGGTCTTGTTTAATTTTATCTATTTCTTTTTCTAATTTAGAAATCATCTCTTCTAATTTAAGTGGACTTCTTTTTTTATTAGTAACAACTTTAGTTTCTATTTTCTTTTCTTCTTTATCATCTTCTAAATCATCACTTAACATTAATAATTTACTTTCTTGCTCTTTAAATGTAGCAAAATTACCTTCAATATAATATGGAACATGTTTAGAAATATATAAAACATGACTAGCTATTTCATCAACAAAATAACGATCATGGCTAACAAATATAATTGTGCCTTGATAATCTTTTAAAGCATTAATTAATGCTTGTCTAGTTACCATATCTAAATGATTAGTAGGTTCATCTAAATATAATAAATCATAATTTTCTAACATAATTTTTGATAAAACTAATCTAGTTTTTTCTCCACCTGAAAGATATTTAACTAATTTATTTGAATCATCATAATCAAAATTAAATTTGCCTAAATGATTATGAATTTCTTTTTCTCCTAAAGAAGGAAAATCTTTTTTTATTTCTTCTAAAACTGTTAGTTCACCATTTAAATCTATTTGATGTTGTTTAATATAACCAATATTAACTGGTCTAAGATATTTAATTGAACCATTTAAAACATGTTGATGAGAAATTAAAGCTTCTAATAAAGTGGTCTTACCACACCCATTATCACCCATAATAGCTAAATGATCTTTACCATAAATAGTAAAATTAATATCACTTACTAATGGTTTATCATAACCAATTGATAAATCTTTAACTTCTAAAATTTGTTTGCCTTCATAAACTTCACCATTAAAAGATAATTTTAAATTATGTTTTTCTTGTAATGGTTTATCAATCAACTTCATATGCTCGAGCTTTTTTTCACGATCTTTAGCCCTATTAACAAAACGAGGCTTAGGCATATAATATTCAATAAATCTTTTTAAACGCGCTATCTCTTTTTGTTGATTATTATAAGCATTTAATTGTTGAGTATATCTTAATTTTTTTTCTTCAATATAATAAGAATAATTTCCTTTATAAAAAGAAGAAGTTTTATTTTCAATTTCTACTATTTTATTAGCTAAAGCATCAATAAAATATCTATCATGGCTAACGAATAATAACGCTCCTTGATATGATTTTAAATATTGTTCAAGCCATTCAATCGTTGATAAATCAAGATGATTAGTTGGTTCATCAAGTATCAACAAATTAGGCTTAATTAACAATAATTTTACAAAAGCAATTTTAGTTCTTTCTCCACCAGAAAAAGAAGATATTTTTCTAATTAAATCATTTTTATGAAAGCCAAATTTTGATAACATCATATTAATTAAATAATGATAATTATACCCGCCTTTTTCTAAAAAATCATTTTGTTTTTTTCCATATTCATCAATCAATTTTAAATTATTAGGATCATTAGAAATCATACTTTCTAAATCATTTAAGTTTTTTTCTTGTAATATTAAATCATTAAAAACAGATAAAACTTCATCATTTAAAGTATTATCTACATTAGAAATAACATCTTGAGATAAATAACCAATAGTAGTGCCTTTAGCAAAAGATACATCTCCACTTGTTTTATCTATTTGTCCTAATAATATTTTTATTAAAGTTGATTTACCATTTCCATTAGGTCCAATTAAAGCAAGTCTATCATTATCATTAATAGAAAAAGAAACATTTTCAAATAATATTTCATCACCAAATTCTTTTTTTAATTGTTGAACATTTAAGATTTGCATATATTTCCCCCTTTATTTAAAAACCATAATAAAGATGATATACCAGCTGCTAAAGACATAATAGCAAAAAACCAAATAATAGACATATAAATTGGTTGATTATTAACTTTTAAAAAGAAATAAGGACCATTAACTATATTAAAAGCATTTAAAAAGATAAAAATTATCGCATATAAAAGAGTAGGAATTAATGAATAAAAAATAGATTTTTTTTCTATTTTATATTCATTTTCAAAAAATACAAAAGAAATAATACATAAAATAGGACATAAAGTATGATGAAATAATAATTTAGGAGAAAATAATAATCTAATCATTTCATTAACATCTCCACTAGCAGGAACCAAAACAAATAAAACAACTAAAAAAGTAACACTTAACATACAAGCAGAAATATATTTAAAAATTATTATAAAATGAGGGATTTCTTTATTAGTTTTATAATTAATAAATTGATAAACTGCTAATAAGAAGCAAGATATACCAGCAAAAACATTACTAATAGTCGTATAATATTTAAAAGTGCTAGGCCATTCAAAAATAAAACAAAGAATTAACGCTCCAAGTTCCATGCCTACAATTAACAAATTTGAAATTAAG
>CAJKZK010000023.1 GCA_905204225.1 uncultured Bacillota bacterium | reverse complement strand
TATTAATCTTAATATATTATTAATTAAATTATATAAAAATCCAGTCTTAATTTCTTCAATTTTTACTAATTTACATTTATTAAAATAATTATTAAAATCATCCTTTAACAATAAATTTACATTATTTTTATAAAATAAAGTATTATTTTCAAAATGTAAAAATAAGCTTCTAGAATCTAAATTTACTGTTCCAATTGTACATATATTATCATCTATTAATAATGCTTTTGCATGAACAAAACCTGCTGTATATAAATAAATTTTAACTCCATTATCTATTAATATTTTAAAATAACTTTTGCTAATTCTATACACAATTTTTTTATCTGGAACACCAGGTAAAATTAATCTAACATCTACCCCTCTTTTACTAGCCATTATTAATGAATTAATAATTTCTTCACTAGGAATTAAATATGGAGTATATATCCAAATATATTTTTGGGCTTGTGACATTAATTCCACATATAAATTATTACTATAAGCAACTTCATTATGAGGTGAATCATAATAAGATAATAAATAACCATGATTATCATCTTTTAAATAATTAACTTCTAAATTATTAACAATTTTATTTTTAGAATAACAATTCCATAATTCAACAAACATTTTTGAATAATTATCTACTCCTGCTCCAACAATTTTAAATCCTATATCTTTCCAATGACCAAATTTTACAACATGATTAATATATTCATCTGCTAAATTTATTCCACCAGAAAAACAAACCTTATTATCAATAATTACCATTTTTCGATGATCACGATTATTAATAGCAGCCTTAATAATAATAGTAGGATTAAATATACAACAATTAATTCCATTATTTTCCATTTCTATTAATGTATGATTTGAAAATGTTAATATACTACCAAAATCATCAAACATGAAATATACTTTAACGCCTTCATTAACTTTTTGCTTTAAAATATTATAAATGGAATCAAAAAACAAACCTTTTTCTACAATAAAATATTCTATATAAATAAATTCTTTAGCGTTATTTAATTCTTCTAAAATATCTTTAAACATTTCTTCACCTAAAGAATAAAATTTAGTTTCATTACATTTATAAATAGGAAAATTACTTTCATTAGATAATTCAATCATTGTTTGAGCAAATCTACAATTATCATTTTTTAATTCAATTTCTATTTTTTCATCTGTCAAAGATAAAACTTTATTATATTTTTCATTAATTTTAATTAATTTATCTATTCCTTTACTACTTCTTCTATTACCAAATAAAATATATAACCAGCTTCCCACGACAGGTAAAGATAAAATAATTATTAACCATATTATTCTATAATTAGGTTCTCCACGATGATTAACAATAAATAGCACTATTAAAAAAGAAATAATATTGGTTGCAAAAGTTAAATAAAATGAAAATCTTGACGCAAAAACAAATATTATATAATACCAAAAGCATTGTAAAACTAAAGCTGGAAGAACCAATATCAATCTATTTAAAACTCTTAAAATTTGCTTCATAAAATACCTCTTAAAAAAACTATTTTTTAATTCTTAATTTTAATATTTCATTTTTCATAAGAATTAAATCATTAATATTTTCTTCATTTAATTCTTTTAATGGAATAAAAAACTCATTCCCATTTAAAGAAGAAAATATACAGATATCTTTTTTTATTTCAACTAAATTAATTTTATATTCTTCTTCATAAGAAGAATTATTTTTTGTTCCTCTAAGATGATAAAACCATTCATTATCTTTTTTATAAAATTCAATATTAATTTTATCCATAAAACCTTTATTATATTTTTTAAATAAAAAACCAAAAGGTGAAAAAATAATAAATAATAATCCTAATATAACAAACAAATATCCTAAAATATTTTGATACCATAAATTAGGTTCATAAAATCTTAAAAATAAAATATAAATGCCAATACATAAAAATACCAAGCCCAAAAATATCATGTTAAGCAATTTTTTTATTTTTATTTTAAGGACATCTTTAAACATTCCTTTATATTTACTTTCAAAACAAATATTAAATTTCATATTTTTATTTTACATTTATTTATTTATTTTGTCATGAAAAATTATAAAATGTATAAAAAACGGCTCTCGGAACTTTTGCAGAATCTAAATTAATTCAAATATAAAATGAAGGTTTATATCTTATGATATAGATCTTTTTCATTATGTTAAAAACATTGGTTAATTAAATAATTAAATGCAACAAAATAAGTTGTATTGATAATAATAAATAAATACAAGATGAAAATAAGCAATTGTAAGTTATTTAGCATAAAAAAAGATGTTATTATTTGAAAATTGAATTAAAATTTACTATTATTTAAGTGAAGAAGGACACGACAAAAATATTAGTTAAAAATGTATTTTTTTAACTAATTGAAACAAAAATAAACGTGAAAACTTCTTCGAGAATAAATATAATTAAGAAAATTTTGTGCTTATTTCTTAATTTTCTTTAATAGCGATGGTGATAAATTAACATCATCGGCGTTAACATTAAATATATTAATAAGATCTAAAAACTCTTTACCTAAACGTGAATATTCTAATACACATTGGTAAGGAGTTTTTTTGTTTAGAGATTTTCTTGGATAAGAATCGATATTAGAAAAAAGAACATTAATATCATGTTGATTTAGATTATCGAATGACCAACCTTGGTAATAAATATATCTAACTATAACATGGTTTCTCTCACAAGCACCTTTTTCAAATGATGAGTACGGATGACAAAAGAAAATATTTAAATTTTTATGTGTTTCAATTAAAGATAGAATTTTATCAAATTCAACACCATTGTCAGTTAACCAGCATTCTATAAATGTTGAATATACAGTACGTATAGAAGAATCTTCAAGTGATTTTAATTTAACAAGCAATTCATTAAGCTTTTGACAAACTTCATCAGGCCTTTTAGAATTTAACAAAATACCAAACTGAAATTTATATTCAACAATATGAATTGTTAAAATAGAATTAACACCATCCATAGTCCCAATAACTGAATCTAAATGAATTGTTAAGCAATTTGGATGAAGAGATTTAAATAAGCGAAAATCGTTGTATTTATAGCCTATTTTAGCTTCTGATAGCTTTATATGATTTGGTTTTGAAGAATAATTATACTTTCGTGGTACTCTTCTACCAGTCATTCTTAATTCAGAAAAGCTACAATCAAATAAATTATTTTTAATCCATTTTCTTATTGTTAAAGCTGAGACATTTAATTCAGGATGATTCATTAATATAGCTTCAATTGATTGTCCTTTTTTTACCAATGATGAAACGACACTATCAATTTTTTTGATTGTATATTCATCGGTTTTTGGAGTAGCATTTGCATTCTTAATTCTTTGATGATATGAATCAGAAGCAGTTTCAGCATCATAATAACAATGAAGAAAATTACAACATTTTTTCTTCCTACAATTATTGCAAACAAATGGATATTTTTTTAACAAGATTGTCTACCAGCCTGATACTTAACACAGTTATTTGAGCATTCTAGCCTATAAGATTTCTTTTCTTTATGACATTTTAAATAATTAATACAAGATAATCTTATACCAAATTTATCACAAGATATTGTAAATGAATTTCTTAATATTTCTCTATACAAAGTTTGTCTAGATAAATTCATTTCTTTTGATATCTCTGATAATGAATCCTTTTCTTTTAAAAGTATTTGTAGTTGTTCTTTCTAGTCACTCCATATAATTTTACATTATTTAAACTTTACAACCCCCATAAGATTTTACAGAATCCAAAAAATTGAGCATAAAATCTTTTGATTAGGCTCTTTTATTTAAAATAAAAAGCTGTAAGAAATTAATAATCAAATATTATTTCTTTACAGCCATTTTACTTAATTAGTAATTAAAATTTAAGCTATTAAAAAGTTTTGTATTTGTTTGTGAATCATAGATTGCAAGGATTGATCCCTTAACATTTTCACCATTCCAATTACACAATGCCAAATCCATTTTAACTGTTTGATTAGCATAGGCTTGCAGCCAATCATATTGCTTAGCACTTGATGTATACATCAATAACTTTACATCACCTGCTACAACATATAGCTTAGATGAAAAATTATCACCCTCAAATAAAAGCTGTCCCGTTAATGTATAAATGTTTTCTGTAGCCTTTGCATCAGATTTACTATCCTCACCAATAGGAAGATCTGCTAATGTCTTATCAGTGATAAATGAAGCTGTAGAATAATCTTGCTTTCCATAATAATTAACTAATACCTCTGCATCTAAAATAGCTGTTTGGCCATCTTTACCACCAACTGAAGTAACTTTTGTCCCAGAAATTACTATTTCTTGTCCTAATGAAAGCTTCTCCATTTCAGCACTAGTTGTTGTTACAGCAATTCCACCAGTTTCATCAACTAAATAAAATCCTACCTTATTAACTAATGAAGCAGCAATAACTCCTTTTACATTAACTTTTGTATTAGATGCTGTAGCAATTGCTTCGTTTACACTAATACTTTGAACATCTGCTGGTTCCTTATATTCAACTCTTTCAACAAATGTAGTCTCATTACCATTATAAGTTACCTTAATAGTAATATCAGCATAGCCAACATGCTTAGTAGCATGTAATACCGTATCATTATTTTCTTGTGAAATATAGAAGATATCCTCATTACTTGAAGTGTAAGTTATTTTAGCATTATCAAACTTTAAAATATCTGAAGAAACACTATTTATAAGAGATAGTACTGGATCTCCTGTATATTCACTAAACATTTGACCTTTAGCATAATAATTCATTACAAATGTAGGAACTTTTTCTGCTGGATAAACAAATTCCTCATCATTAATTGAAATAGGAACAAAACGCCATCTACAACCAGATGATGTAGATTTAGCATTTAATGCAGATAAATATACCTCACATACCTTACCATCGTATTTATCCATCCAAGCAAAATCCTTACCGTTTGCTTGTGTATAAACATAATTACCTGTTGAGCCATCTAAATCATTTATATAATAATTTACAAAGCTTGTTCCGGGAACTTTTTTAATTAATGCTGTAGTTTTAAAAATAGTTGTTGTAATGTTTGTTGTTATAGGTGTTTCATAAATTTCCTTAACTGATTTTTCTATAATCCATGATTTATCATAATCAGTTGAGCCATTATCATTTGAAACTAATTTAGCATTTTGTAGCTGACAACAGCCTTCATAGCCAAACTTTGCCGCATTTGCTTGTTCTTTTTCCAAAATATAATATGTTTTTTCACCTAATATAGTAATAGTATTACCAACTTTAACTAGATTAGCAATCTCAGCACTATAAACATAAATTGAATTAGTATTATCTACTAAATAAATCCCATTAGGAGAAAGACCATTAGCATATGTTATAGCTGCAACAACTCCTGTTGTTTTTATAAGTTTACCACTTTCTGCGCTTCTTGCAGCTAAAACAGTCATTTGTTCATATTGTGAATCATCTATTTCTGTAGAATGATGAGTTATTTCAACAATCCAGCCGCTTTTTATTTGAGCTTTATCATTGAATAAATTTAATGTTGCATATAATGTAACCTCATCACCAACAACAGGCTTATCCTCTAATTCACTATAACGCTTTTCACCATCAGCACTATATGTACCATAAGCCTCAATGCTTCCTGTACTATCTTCAATAGTCATTTGGCCATATTGATAGCTTGCAATTGATTTTATTGTACCGTGAATATAATATCTTTCTTTAGTTGCTGTTTCGCTTGTACAAAGCTTAATTGCATCAGCAATACTAATAATTTCCTTATTTGTACTTGCTGAACTACTTGAGCTACTTGAATTTGTTGTACTACTTATAGCAGCATTTGAACTTGTTGTACTACTTATAGCAGCATTTGAACTTGCTTTTTCTTCACCACATGAAGTAAGAGATAGTCACATCAAAGCTACTATGCAAGAAGTACTTAGTATTTTAAATATTGTTTTTAATTTCATAATTTTTCCTCGCATATTTTATATTATAAAGCAGAACTATAATTTTACAAGTCTAAGCTTCATCAATGAAAACGCTTTTCTAATAAAAAAACTACTAGAAATATAAATTCTAGTGTAAGCTTACGAAAAAAAGGAAATTATTCCTAATTTTCGTGCTTTTCTTATTTTTTCTTATTTTTTTGTCTTTAGATTCTGCGAAAGTTGAAATTTATTTATTTTGTCATGAAAAATTATAAAATGAATAAAAAACATGATTATTAAACAAATAACCATGTTTTATAAATGACCTAATCTAAATATTTAATATCAAATTTATCAATATTTATTGTTCCAAATGATTTAGTAATATTACTAGTAAATACAATAGCATTAGTCAATTCAACATAAATAATATTATCACCTTTTTTTAGTTGCATTGTACCAAAATCAACAACTTTCCAATTTGTCCAAATAAGTGGATTATATGTACGAGTTCCATCTTCGTTGAATGTTGTAATTGTTCTAGGAAGAATAACGTTATCATCGATTGAAATATTATTACCATTTGCAGTTGCTTTCAAAAGTTTATTCAATTGTATTATGCATCATAAAAAAAACTAAAAATTGATAATTTTTTTACATAAAAAAAGATGTTAAATTGTTTATTACTTTTTAACATCTTTTAATAAAATTATTCTAAATTGGTTGTATCAAAATCCACACTAAATAAATAATATTTTGAACCATTATCCCAGCTACAAACTGAAGCATAAATTTTGTCATTATGTGTAAAGATAGTTTGTAGGTTAAAGTTTCTATCAGCAGTTCCATTTGTACCTAATGTGACACCATTTATCGAAGTAGTTGAGACTAATTTACCATCCCAAGTAAATACTTTAAATGGAACATCACTAACATTATTTCTAACATAACTTACATAAATATATTTATCATCAGCAGTAAGAGATGAAACACTAAATCCACCTTGATTTAAAGCTAAAGAAATATTATCAACTAAAACATTTTTATTTTCATCAGTAATAACTACTTTACCATCAATCATTAATGCAAATTTCTTAATATTTTCATTATAATAAGCACTCTTTAAAGTTCCTAATTCACTAAATGTTAATGTTGATTCAGTTACTTTACATTTATCTTCAAATTTACTTAATTCAATTGAGAAAATTCTATTATTGTGTCCTATACAATATAAAACACCATCTTTAATAAATAGTCTTGAGTTATCACCATCAACATCACCAACACTAAATTGTAAACTTTTAGCAATTACTTCATAAGAAACTGGGTCTACTTTAAATAATGTTGTACCATGATTACCATTTGTGTTAACTGCTAAATATAAATATTTACCATCTGAAGCTCCACCCATAGCATATCCGCCAGCTGTACCATCTAGCAAACCATAATTTCCATTTACTGGTTTACCAGTTAATGAAACTGTTTGACCAGTAGTAATGCTATAATCAACATATTCACCAGCATTTAATACAACATTCAATTTTTCATTAAATTTTGGATAATCTGCTTTAATCATTAATGTTTGATCTCCACCATTTGCAGTGCTAAATTTTAAAACATTAAAATATAATTGATCATTAACTTCTACAATACCTTGACAATTAGTGTTTTGCAATTTTGTAACAACGCTACCCATGACTTCACTATTATTGTTGACCACCATTCTACCAACAAATTTACCATTCCAATCATATACTTGGACAATTGGTTGATATGAACCATCATTTGTAAATAAAGCAAAGATATAATTATTTGAACCACTAATTCTTTTTAACGAACTACTTTCTTTGTTTAATGAAATAGTTGTTGCAAGTTTCTTATCATTATTATAAACATAGACATTATTATCAGCATAGACAGCAAATTTTCTTTTTGAAGTATTAAAATAAACATCTTTAAATACAGATTTCTCTAATTTTTCAAATTTAAAATCTTCAAATAAAGTCCATGTGCCACTTAAAGATTTATCAATTGAATACATTCTACCATCAGCAAAATAAACAATTATTTTTCCTTCATAATATGTTACTCCAGCACATGATTCTAAAGATCCAGCTTCTGTTTTTGGACTTGAAGCAACTAATTTACCTGTTTTAATATCATATTTATTAACTGTAATAGCTCTTGTATATTCTGAATATCCAGTACGTGTAGAATAAATAAATTCTCCATCACTACATAAGCCATGTCCATAAGCTCCATTATCATGATGCCAATCAGCAAATTTTGAAACAGTTAAATTAGGAGAACGGTTATTTTTTAATTCAATATCTAAATATTGATCTAAATCAGTATAAATTTCACCATCATATTTAGTAATATAAGTAAAATTATCAATAGATATTTTCTTATTATCCATATTTTTAAATGTTAATGATATATCATTTTCACCATTTTTTAAAACAGGTAATATTAATAAATTATTTTCAAAATTATAATCTTCATTTGCTTTAACATAAGAAGTAACAGGATAATATTTATCATTAATTTTTAAATCAATAATGTTATCTAATAATATATCCTCTTTAGTTAAATTACTTAAATTCATATATAATTTACCTTTAGATAGACCTTTTGAATTAATCTTAAATGACATTGTATTACCATTTTTAGCATCTTCAAGAACTTTTATATTTTGTTCATTTACTTTAATTTCTTTTTTATTAAAGCCAGTAAAAGTAGTTTCTTCAGCTTCAATAAAATATTTTACACCTGCTACTAATTTACAATTAATTGTTTCATTTGTTTTTAAATAAACACTTAAAACACAATTATATAAGAAAGAAGCAGTTTCAACATTACTTTTAATAATATATTGATCCTTATTAAGAATTAATCTATTACCATTAAGATATGTAGCTCTAATATTTAAATTAAGATTAGTTACATTTTCGCCTTCTTTAGCAAAAACTTCACCTTCATTAGCAATAGATAAAATTTCTCCATCACTATATTCATCTTTATTTATAACAGTTACAGGAACATTAGTCTCAACTTTTACTCCTTCAACTTCATAAGAAACTTTAGCTTCTTTTAAGCCACTTGTTAATTTACCTTTAGTTTCTACACTAATATCATTTGCTGTTAAATCAACAACATGTCCATTATTAAATATACCTTGTAATTTCATTCCACTTGGATCAAATTCCATATCACTTGAATAATAAATACGATAAGGTAATTCAGTAACTTTTAATTCTTTAATAGCAACTTTAGTTAAAGAAACTTCAACTTCTGCAGTTTTAGTTATTGGTTCTACTTGTTCATCTTCTTTAGCTTCAGGAGTATATGTATAACTTACTTCAACTTTTCCACCTTTAGCAGCAAAATCATCTGGACAAGATATAGCAAAATCATCTGATCTTAAAACTTTTTCAAAATCTTTTCCTTTTTCAGTAAATTTAGCAATAACTGAAAAGTCATCGTTTTCAGGACTTGCTTTACCATCAGTAAAATATTCAACACCATCATTTAATTTAGCTTCAATACCTAAAAATTCTAATGGTAAACTATCTAAATATTTTTGATGTTCTCTTTCAGACATTACTTCACTATAATATTTTTGATATTCCAAATAAGAAGGAACCATAACAGAAATTGAAGTAACTGCGACAACTGTTAAAGCTAAAGAAACAGCAATAATTTTAACACCTTTTTTACTTGTAAAAAAATTAGCCATATTACTTTTCCTCCTCTTTGTTAATAACAACATTATTATTTTTCATCAATTCATTAACAACTAATAAAATAGCCCATAAGACTAAGCCAGTAGTAACTGTAACATTAAGACATGTTACAAGAGGTTTCCACCAGCACCATGAATCCATACTAAATGAAGCAATATAATTATCTCCTGCATCAGGATTCTTTAAGTATTCACGTTCATTATATTCTGCTCTTAACCACATATATATAGTTTGATGAGCAGCTTCTTTTAATCTATTTTGAATTCTATTTGATGAACTTGTTGTATATGAAACACCATCTATTGTTCCAAGTTTACATCCCATACCTAAATTTCCACCACATCTAATAAGAGAATCACAATAAGGTTGATATCCAATATAGTCAGTAGTAATAGCGCCTTTAAAATCCCATTCTTTTCTTAACACACCAGTTAATAAACCCATTGTTGTTTCTGAATGCTCACCACCAACGCCTTTATAAGTAGTCATGCAACCTAATGCTCCACCTTCAACAAATGCTTTTCTAAATGGTTTTAAATAAATTTCTCTTAAAGCTTGTTCTGTACACCAAACATTATCGCCTTCATTACCATATAAAGCAAAATGTTTTAAGAAACAATATCTTCCTCTAGTTGATAATCCTTTAACAGCATTTGTAACAATAGTACCTGCTAACATTGCATCTTCAGAAGGAGATTCATGGTTTCTTCCAAAGAAAGAAGATCTATGAGAATCTATAGCCCAACCCCAGACACCGTTAACACCAAGAGTTTTCATATCATCGCCATAAGATTTACCAAATTCATAAGCAAGTTTTGGATTCCATGTAGCTGCAATAACAACCATAGTTGGATATCCAGTACCTCTAGGTCCACTAACGAAACCTTTAATTTGTGCAGGACCATCAAAATCTGCAAGGAATGGTTTACCAATAGAAGCAATTGCTTTAGAGCCATAATAGTTATTAATTAAATTAACTGCATCTTCAATTGATAATTGATCTAATAATTTATTCCATTCTTCAGCATTATAATCTTCACCTAATTTTTGACCTAATTCAGTTAATGAGTTTCCCTCAAATAATTTTAAGCCATTATTTGCTCCCCATGTAACTGCATTATTGTTAACTGGGTCACCAAATTCATCAGTAGTAGCATTATCCCATGCTAATGCTCTTTCTTTTGAATAACCATTGATTGTTTTAACAGAAGGAGTAACAGCTCTTGGTTTTCTATTAGCACTAAAATCTTCAACTTTCATGAAGTTTTCTCTAGTAAACCAAGGAATATCTGCAACAAATTCTCCATCATTAGCATCAATAGGTGCAATATCTATTGCATCTTCTCCAGTAAATAAATTACCTACTTTTTTACCTGTAATTTTATCTTTATCAATATTAATTGTTTCACTAACATTAAAATTAAATTTAGCTTCTACATCTTTAGAATTATATTTAACTGTTTTAATATTATGACAGTCGGTCATTAATTTTAATGAATATAAGCCTTTTTCAAGTTCATATCCTTTATGATTATTATTATTTTTATCATAACAATCGTAACTTGTAAAATCATCAACATCAATTTTTAATTCAACTGTTTCTTCTTGATTTGGTTGTAATAAATTAGTTTTAGTAAAACCAACTAAATTAACACTAGCTTTTTCAATTCCGCCTTTAGTATAAGGAGCAGTAACATAAGCTTCTACAACATCTCTAGCAGGATAATTACCAGTATTTTTAACAGTTACAGGAATTGTAATTTCATCTTGATCTGTAATATTTGATTCTGGTTTAATTGACATTTCACCAACAGTCCATTCAAATGTTGAATAAGATTTACCATATCCAAATGGGAATTGAACTACACCATCATAACCTTTACCAAATTCATTATTTACATCATTCCACATTCCTTCAACATTAGCAGTTTCATACCATTTATAACCTACATAAACGCCTTCTACATAATCTGTATAAGATCTACCAAAATCAGTATAAGATAATGCACCAACGAAAACATTACCAGGATTTGTAAAGAAATCATAAGCAAATGTATCTACAGTTTTTCCAGATGGAGACATATCTCCATATAATAAACTAGGAATAGCACTTGCTCCTCTAGTACCAGTAAAGCCAATATACATACAAGCACCAATTCCTGGAATTGTCTTTAAAAAGCCACATTCTAATGGATTAGCAGCATTAATTAAGACAACAACTTTTTGATAATTTTGTCCAACATATTTAAGTAATTCTTCTTCTTCAGTTGAAATTTCTAAATAATGACGGCTAGTATCTGCTACTGCACCAGGACCTTTTTTACCTTGACTTTTTGTTGAACATTCCATACCTTCACCTGCCATACGTGAAATAACAACAATTGCAGTTGAAGAATATTCTTTTGAATATGATAATAATTCATCAGTATAATATGCTTTATCATCAATTTTTGGTTCAATAAGTGGAGTAAGAGTATTTATATGAGTTCCTCTTAAATTCTCACTTTGATGATTAGGTGTTTGATATTTATTATACATATTAAATAATTTTTCATTATATTGAATACCATAATCATTTAATGCTTTATAAATATCAATATTTTTAGAAATATCATCATTTTCAGGAGCAACACCACCAGAAGCGTTTTGACCTTCACTACCATAAATCCAATCAATAGATCTCCATCCAAAGACATTAACTTTTTTATTTTCATTATAACTTAATGGTAAAGTATTATTTTCATTATGGAGAAGGACTGCTCCTTCTTCCATAATTCTTTTTGATAAAGCTTGACCATTTTGAGAACTAACATCAACTTGGCTAGAGTCAACAATTTTTGGAGTTAAAGCAGTATCAATTTCAGTTTCAAATTGTTTTAAAACTTGATTACCAACAACTAACCCGGTACCAATTGCTGCGATGCACACCCCATTAATAACATATTTGAGTATTTTATTCATTTTCTACCTCTTCTCTTTTTTTATATTACAGCATGTTATTTCAAAGAAATGCTATAGGCATATCCTCCACCATATGTGTTGTCCCAACTTAAGCCAATAATAATAGCAACGCCTTTATAATCAATTAAACCTTGTGTATTAGAATTATTAGTTTCTGGAGAAATATTTAATTTATCTTCGACATTTACTTGTTTAATTAAATTACCATTAAAATCAAATATAGAAGTATTAGCACCTTTGACACCATTTTTTGTATATGTAACATAAATATAATCATCATTAGTAAATAAATTAGATACATTTTCACCGCTAAAGCCTTTTGCATCAGCAAGTTTTGTAATTGTTTTTTCATTTTCACAACTATATAAAGTACCACTATTTCCTACAATAATTAAACGATCATTAAATTTGTCATAAGCAACATTTTTAATATTATCTTTCATATTACTAAATGTAATTTTATTTCCAGTTTCTTCTAAAGTATCTTTGTCTACTTCTACAACAGTATTACAATTATATTGTGTAACCCAAACATTATCTTTATAAAAGAAAATTTTCCCAGCATCATTTGTGTTATCATCAATTTTGCCCAATGAAACACTATTAGTTGGACTAACCCATTCACCTGTTAATGGATTACTACGGACAATTTTAGCTTTTGAATTATCTCCATTAGTAAAAGAGTAATAAATATAATCACCATTAGTAGTAGCACCTTGTAAATATCCATACCCATTTTCTCTACGTCTAGAGAACATTTCTTTTGCTACAAATTTATTTTCTAAACCTGCCTTGCCATTTTTTTCAACATATTCACCTAAAGTTGTATTAGAATGTTTTGTTAAAGCACTAGTATCAAATTCATAAAGGTATGCTCCAATTTTCATATTACCATAACCTACGTATACTAATCTTGTAAAAAATAATTTTCCATTATGAACAATCATATTTTGTATATTAGTACATCTTACTCTATTAACAGTATATACATCTCCTATTGGCTTTTCTTGATTACCATAATTAGATGTTGAAATTAAATTACCATTCCAATCAAATTGTTTAATCGTTGCTGTATCATAATAAGTTCCTTTTGTTACTGCATCTTTACCATCAACTTTTCCTATTACAACATCAAATTCCATTTCATTTTTAATAAGACCAAATAAATCAGTGCCATCAGAATAAATAGTTTGTAATCCATTTATATTAGTTATGGTTTTTTCTAAATTTAATTCTTCATTAAAATAATATAATGTTTTATTAGCATAAACTGCAAATTTATTTACATTTTTATTATAAGCAACTGCTTTAATATTAGATATTTCTTTTCCGTTTTCTTTAAAAACTAATGTAGTATCATTTTGAGTTGCTTGAGCACTATTAAGACCAGTTAATTCACTTGTTTTTATAGAAACAAATTTCCCATAACTATCAATAATATAGACTTTATCTTTATAAGAAAAGATATTTGCATTGTCAGACCAGTGTTCTTCATTACTTAAAACAAATGGTTTTGAAGATGCAACTATTTTTTTTGTTTCAAAATCATATTTTCCAATAATACCATTTTTATTAGCTGTTTGGTTCATTGCAAAATAAGCATATCTATCATCATTTAAATCATTACATGCACCATGAATATAATCATAAGTATCAACATTAAATTTTTCACTAACTAAAGTATAATTATAATCGTGATTATAAACATTTGCATAATTAAGAGATTCAATAAAATTTAAATTTTTAACACTATTATCTTCAACATAATTTTTTATTTTTTCTAAACTTGTTGTTTTAGTATCAACATATTTATCAACATTTAAAGTAACTGTAATATCTTTATTTTTATAAATTGAATCTTTATTGAACTTAATTGTATAACATGCCCAATAATATTCTTTAGTACTAGTAACATCATAATTAACAAAATCTTTACCATTTGAATAAGTAGTAACACCATTAGCAGAAATGCCTTTATAAATTGTAGTTACTGTATCTGTTTTATCTTCTAATCCTTCAATATGACGAGTATAAGTAACATTATCAAATTTACCTCTTAATGCGGTTGCAAATCTTAAATACTCAAAGCCTTCATTATCTACAGCAGTTTGAGCATAAATTTTTGAAGCACTAAATTTGTTATTATTTACTTGTGTAATAACATTAGCTTTTTTAATACCATTTTTTTCATTAACAAAATCGATAGTACTTGTTTGTAAATCATTATCTTTATGATTAATGACTGGATTAGTTAGACTACCTAATGTAGCGGCACATAAAACTAATAAACCTAAACCTATTATTTTTTTCATAAATTTCTCCCTTATAAAGTTTCATTAACATTAACGTCACTAGTAATGTCGTTTACCCCTGGATCTTTTATTAAGCCTGATCCTAGCATGATGTCTTCAAGTAAAATATTTTTTACAGAAATCATCGGATTTGAATATTTTTCTTTCATAATTTTTCTCCCTTGTTAAAAAGAAATCTCCTTAACATAAAAATTGTACCCCCCCCCCGTTTAAGTTTGTCAACAAAAAAATAAGCGCTTACATTGAATAATAATCAAAATATACTAAAATTAGGCATTTTTTATGAAAAAAAATTATAATATTTTTATTTTTTTATTAATAGAACTTATCAAAAATATAGCTGAAACAACAGAAGTAAGATTTTCACTGATTGGAAATGACCACCAAACAAGATTAATAACATCATCTGATAAAGTAAATAAATATGATATAGGAAAAATAAAAATAACTAATCTTAAAAAAGATAATATTAATGGTTTGATAGAATAATTTAATGATTGCAACACTCCTTGAACACTAATTGTAAAACCCATAAATATAAATCCAATTGAGGCAATTCTAATTGACATTATACATATTAAAATTAATTGTTCATTATTATTACCTAAAGAAAATAATTGAGCAAGTGCTTTTGCACTTATTTCAAATAAAATCGTAATTATAAATGAAACAACTAAAGTGTCAATGATGCCATATTTTATGCAATCTTTACTTCTATTTTTATTTTTTAGTCCAAAATTATATGATAAGACTGTAATTATTGTATTTGATAAACCAAAGCATGAAAATAACGCTATTTGTTGTATCTTATAATAAATACCAAATGCTCCTACTAAAGTAGTAGTGTCAGCTTTAGTATTAGATAAAATAATATTCATTCCTGCCATCATAACAGATAATAAAGCCTGCATTAGACTAGCCGAAATTCCAATTTTATATATTTGTTTAATAACATCAAATTTTGGTTTTAAATATTTTATTTTATTATTAATTTCTTTATTAAAAAAATAATGAAAAATCATTGCTACAAATAAAGAAACAAATTGTCCAAATACTGTAGCTAAAGCAGCACCAATAACTCCCATTTTCATTGGATAAATAAAAACATAATCGAAAATTATATTAACTAATGCTCCAGATATTTGAGAAATAGTAGAGTATATTGTTTTGCCAGTTGCTTGCAAAAATCTTTCATAAACTGTATACGCAATTGAACCAAATGATAATGTACAACATATTTTTAAATAATTTGTTCCCATTTTAATTACTTCTGGAATATCCGTGAATAATGAAATAAACCAGTGTGATAAAAATAAGCCAAAAATAAGAAAAATTAAATATATAACAATACTTAAAAATATTCCATTACCAACAATATAATTTACTTTTTCTTTATCATGTTCTCCTAGTGATTTTGATAGTAATGCATTAATTCCAACTCCTGTTCCTACACCAATAGCAATCATTAATATTTGAATTGGAAAAGCTAATGTTAAAGCTTGATTACCATAATTACCATCTCCTGGTATATTTGCAACATATATACTATCTATGACATTATACATTGCTTGTAAAACCATTGATATTATCATTGGCAAGCCTAAACTCCATATTAATTTTTTTATAGGTAATAATCCCATTTTGTTTTCCATAATTTTTTCTCCTAAAAAAAATGTGTAATCCATGAACTGGATTTACACATTTCTGTTACTCGTTTTAACATAATTATTATAAATAATTAGTTTTTTTATTTCTAATAAATAATTAAAATTTATATATTTTATTTAAAACAATTAACCTAATTGAATCATAATAACACTTCCTTCAGATAACATTTCACCTACTCTCGGAAGTTGATCAATAACTTTATTACCATTACCAGAAAATACAAAAGTAAAATATTTTGATTTTACACTATTTTTATCTTTACCAATAAAATTATCTACTGGATATGCTTTAGTGTCCATCCATGTATATTCTTTATTTAAACCATCATAATTTTTATTAACTTTCATCATTTGTAAACTATTTTCAATTACTTTAGAAATAATTGGACCAACAGTTGTTCCTCCATATTGAATACAATTATGTGGTTTTTTTATAGCAATGTAACAAACTATTTTAGGATTATTCATAGGAGCCCCAGCAATAAAAGATAAAATATATTGTCCATTTAAATATTTTCCATTTTCAGCTATTTGACTTGTACCTGTTTTTCCACCTACTCTATAACCATCTACATAAGCTTTTCTACCTGTTCCTTTAGCCACAACCGATTCAAGAGCTTCACGCATTTTATTAGATGTATCATTACTAATTACTTGTCTAAGAGGAATATTATTTTTTTGATAAATTGTTTCTTTAGTTAAAGGATTAATAATTTTTTTTACAATATAAGGCTGATATAAATATCCTCCATTAATTATTGAACAAAACGCTCTTACTAATTGAATTGCAGTTACAGATATTCCTTGACCAAAACTGGTTGTAGCTTGTTCTAATAAATTAAAATTATCATAAGAAAAGAAAATACCTTTATTTTCACCTTGAATATCAACATTTGTTTTTTCTAAAAAACCAAAATTTTTAACATAATTATATAATTTTTCTTTACCTAATCTACGAGATATTTCTACAAATCCAGGATTAGAAGAATTTTGTAAAACTTGCAAAAATGTTTGTAAACCATGTCCACCTTTCTTCCAAGATTTAATTGTTCTACCTTCAACTATTTCATATCCTTTATCATAATAAGTATCATTATACATATCTATTACTTTTTCATTTAATGCTGAAGCGAAAGTGATAGCTTTAAAAGTAGATCCCGGTTCATAAGAATTATATAAAGGAAGTAAATGATTATATAAAGAAGCATCATATTTTTGATAATTATTATTATCATAAGTAGGTAAATTACATATAGCCAATATTGATCCATCTTGAGGATTCATAATAAGGCCCATTATTTCTTCTGGATTATATAATTTATAAGCATTTAATAATTCTCTATATAAAATATTTTGTAAATCTAAATTTAAAGTTAAGACTAAATTCATTCCATCACTTGGAGCAATAATCTCTTTTTTTGTAGAAGGAAATAATCCACCTTTAGCATCTAATAAATAATTTAAATATCCTTTTTTACCTGCTAAATATTTTTCATAATACGATTCTAAACCTGCTAAACCTTGATTATCTTTGCCTACAAAACCTAATAAAGAAGATAATGATTCTTTATAAGGATAAGTTCTTTTAGAATCATCGACTAAATATATACCTTGCAAATTTTCTTTAATAATTAATTTACTAATTGAAGAAGAAATATGATTACCATAACTTGGAAAATTAACAATAGAAATATTTTGATTAATCTTATTGTAAAAATAATTTTTATCTACATTAAAAATTTTACCTAATATATTACTAACATATTCTTTATCTTTAATTTGATTAGGAATAGCATACAAACTTACAGTAGATTCGTTGTAAGTTAACGGTTTGTTATTTATATCATATATTATTCCTCTTTTTGCTTTTAATGGAAAAGATCTTTCATGTTCTTCATTTGCTAAAGAAGATAATTTATTATGTAAAAATAGGCATGAATAACCTAATTTAATGCCTACACAAGCTATTAAAATAATGCTAATAATTGCAAGAATTTTTAATCGATGAATAGATTTTTTATGAATCATAATAAAATATATGATTATTATATTTTTCTATATTACTCATTT
>CAJKZK010000022.1 GCA_905204225.1 uncultured Bacillota bacterium | reverse complement strand
TAAGAACATAAATTAATTTTGTAATAAAAAATACTAAATTATAAAACTAATTATTAATTTTAAGTACAAAAAAAGGCTTGATATTTTATCAAACCTATATTTTTTAATGGTGCCCAGAACCAGAATCGAACTGGCACGACCGGTAAAGGTCGCAAGATTTTAAGTCTTGTGCGTCTACCTATTCCGCCATCCGGGCAAAGATGGTGACTCGTATGCGATTCGAACGCATGACCCCTTGATTAAAAGTCAAGTGCTCTACCGGCTGAGCTAACGAGTCATAAATAAATTGGCTGGGGTACCTGGGATCGAACCAGGGAATGAGGGAGTCAAAGTCCCTTGCCTTACCGCTTGGCTATACCCCAAATAAGTGGTGGAAGATGGCGGATTTGAACCACCGAACCCGAAGGAACTGATTTACAGTCAGCTGCGTTTGGCCACTTCGCTAATCTTCCAAGTTTAATGGTGGAGACTACAGGGCTCGAACCTGTGACATCCACCTTGTAAGGGTGGCGCTCTCCCAGCTGAGCTAAGTCTCCTTGCATTTAACACGCTTTATTAATATATCAACTCATAAATAATTAGTCAATACTTTTTTTAATAAAGTTTGTTTTTTCTTATACAGCAATTCAAGTATAGTCCATTTGCTGAATGCTTTAATATATTAACACTTATCGATATTTTATATCAAGAAAAAAATTAAATTTTTTAACATTTTTATTAAAAAAATTGTATCATTATATTTTAATCAATTATTTTCTTTCTTAATCCTTTCGGATAATGATTTTTTATTTGATTATTAGAAATTTTACCTATAGCAAATGGAATAGATAAATAAGTTAATATTACATAGCCATTTTGATGATTAGTAAAAATGGATAAACCATAAATATAATTTATAGTTTCTTCTTTAGATAATTCTATAATTGGTAAATAATTACATTTATATCTAGATAAAGCATGGTCATAAATATATCCTAATTTTTTATCATAAGTACCAATTTTAATTCCATTTCTTAAAATTCTAATATTTTTAATTGGTAAAATATAATTCGTTAAATATATTTCGTTTTTATTATTTATAAAAATTTGACCTTCAAGAGGAAAAGAAAGAGGATTTTTATATTTAGGCAATATAGGTTTATTTAAAATGCCTGGCTTTTTAATTTTTGCTATAAAATGACCTTCTCCATTAAATAAAAAAGGTAATAGATGAATAGTTTTATTTAAAGAAGAACGAAATTCCCCTTTAATTGAAGGTAAATTAATTAATTCTGCGTCAGTGATATTTAATAAATATGAAATAACTTCTTCATCTTCTTCATAAGAAAAAGAACACGTAGAATAAATAAGTTCTCCACCCTCTTTTAACATTGAATAGGCTTGTAAAATTAATTCTTTTTGTAATTTAGAACAAGCTAATACTTTTTGATAAGTCCAATCATCTTTCATTTTAGTTTCTTTTCTAAACATTCCAGATCCTGAACATGGAGCGTCTAAAATAATTTTAGTAAAAAAATTAGGGAATTGATCAACTAATTTGTTTACTTCTGTAGAAATTACTGTAACATTTTTTCTACCATATTTTTCTATATTTTGTGATAATAATTCTACTCTAGAAGAAGAAATTTCATTGGCAATTATTTGACCTTTATTATGCATTAAAAAAGATGAGTGAATTGTTTTTCCTCCAGGAGCACTAGCTATATCTAAAATTATATCATTTTCATTAGGTTGTAAAAAATAATTTACTAATGATGAACATGGCTCAAAAATATAGAACGCTCCAATCTCAAATAATAAAGATTTTCCTAAATTTAATTCTTTTTTATTAAATAAAAAAACATTTTTCACTATAGGATGAGGTATTAAAGAAGGATACATTTTTAAAATTTCATTTTGATTAATTTTATCTTCATCAATTAAAATAGACGAATATATTTGTTCTTTATTTAATTCTTCTTTTAATAAACTAATTTCTTCGTTAGATAAATATTTTTTTAGATGTGTATAAAAGTCTAATTCATTCATATTTATATGATAGTTTATAGATTTTAGTTTGTAAATTGAAAAATATATATTAGTTTGCTAATATAAGTTTATGGAAAAATATTTATTAAATTTAAGAGAATTATTTAGTCAAGACAAAAAAATTATTTATAAAGCTTTATTAGAAAAAAAAGATTGGATAAATAAATCATTTTATGTGGTTGGAAGTTTATCAACTAATGAAGATTTAGAAGATATTTTTGATAATAGATTAAGATTTAAAAAATTATATATAAATCCTGAATTAAAACAAGACATTCGTGATGAAGAATTAAAACAAGTACAAGAATTTAGAGTGCTTTATTTATTTAATAATCCACCTGAAGTAATTGCAAATGATGAATTTGTTATCAAATATGATTTTTCTTATTTATTAGATAGAGAATATAAAATGTTATTTGCTAATTTTTATCCATGTTTAAATAAGGATGAAATTTTACAAAAAGAAGAAGATAGATTTGTGCAAATTATGAAATTGTTTATGAGTAAAGATTTAGGAGACAATGTTATATTGATGAATGATCAAGAATTGACTTCTTCATGTTTTTATTGTAAAGTGATAAAAGAAATACAAGTAAATAAAAATCTTTTAGATGGTTATTTGATTCAATTACGCCTTGCTTGCCAAAAATTAAACATATCGTTAGTGGAGGTAAAGTAAGATGAGTGAAGAAATTTTTAAAGAGATTTATCAAACATATAATTTTAAAGAAGATATAGAACTAGAAACATACAATTTATTTTTAAAAATTCAAGAAGAACTTAATAAAAGATTAATTAATAAAAATCAAACATATTCTAAAACTGTTTTAGCTAAATATTTATTAGAAGAAGTAAATTTTAATTTAAATAGTTTTATAAAAAAGCCAATTAAAAATGTTATGAAAGAAACATTTTTTCAAAATCAAATAATCGCTACAGTTTTTGATAAATTCTTTTTTAATGAATTAAATCCTTATCATGCAATAAGCTTAGTAAATAAAGAGTCACCAAGTATATCAACAATGGAACTATATTTAAATTTCATTATGAATAGATTAGAAGTAATAAAGAAAAATAATGAACAAAAAGATATTCTTGCTGATATGATGAGCAAAGCATTTTTAATGTTTAAATCCGTTAATTATCTTTTAATAAATGGTTCAGAAACAGAAGCTTTTGCAACATGGAGAACTATTCATGAATTAGAATGTGTTATTAAAGTAATTTTTGATAATCAATATATTATACCTATTTATTTACAACATATGGTTTATAACAATGCTTTTAGAGATGAATTTGAAGATAAAGTAGCTCAACAAGCTATTATTGATGACTTAAAAACCCATATGAAAGAACATGATTTAAAATCAAAAGATATGAAAAAATATATTGAATATGGTTGGTTATATGCAGTTAAAGATATTGAAAAAAAAGAAGGATTTAAACTTAATTTTAGAAATGGATTAGAATTAGCAGCTTCTTTAGAAAGTTATTCTCAAGATTATGAAATGTCTAGCGAAGTAGCACATTCTTCTCCTTTATTAATATATTCTAATAAAATATTCTTTAAAAATGTTACTATTTTAAGATCATATGAATCATTTTTAAGATTAGAAGAAATATTTTATTCATATCTAAAATCATATAAAAACATTGATTCATCATCATATGAAAAAATGAGAAAACGTTATTTAGGCATGGTTAAGAATGTCTTAAATAGCGAAATCTCATCTTTAAAAAATTTAATTAATAAAAACTAATTTGCATCTTGATAACAAGAATGACCAATAAATTCTTGTAATAAAGAATTACATGGAACCCATTTACTATCCATTGGTAAAAAATATTTAATATATTTCATTAATCTATTAGCTTGAATGTAATAAGGTGAATGATCATCGATTTTACTCAATATATTCATTGCATCATTTTTTAAAACACAATGTTCATAAAACAATAAGGAATTAAAAATATAATCAGCATCTTCTTGAGTATCATAAATCCATTTAAATTCGCCTTTTCTTACATTTGGCCACATTTTTAATGTCTCTTCCGGAGAAGAATTTCTAAATTTAAAATCTCGAACAATTCTTCTAATTAATCTTATATTTGTTAAAGAAACTGGATTATGGTTATCAAGATTAATTTGTTCTTGAGGTGCAATATAAATTTTAAATTTTTGTTTTTTTGGAATTAAATAAGTTAATTTTTCATTTAAAGCATGAATTCCTTCAATAATAATTAATTGATTTTCGTTCATTTTATATGTTGGGCCTTTTTCTCTTGCTTTAATTTGAAAATTAAAATGAGGAATAGTTACTTCTTTACCATTAATTAAATCATTCATGTTTTGATTAAATAAATCAACATCTAATGCATTTAAAGATTCTAAATCTGGTTCACCATTTTCATCAACGGGAGTTTTTTCTTTTGATAAATAATAATCATCTAAAGATATTCTTATTGGTTCAATTCCGTATGATAGTAATTCTGTTCTTAATCTATTTGAAAAAGTTGTTTTTCCACTTGAAGAAGGACCTGCTATACATATTAAACGAATAGTATCTAATTGAGATCTAATAATTCTACCTAAATCTGCTAACATATTATTATGTCTAGCTTCACATAAATTAATAAAATCTACATCTCCAGATGTTTCTACGTGATGATTAATTTTAGTAACAGTATCAGTTTTAACCATACTTGCCCAATCGTAAGATGCATCAAGCGTTTTACCAAATTTAGGAGATGGTTCAAAATCTGGTATTTGTCCTTTTAATTCACAGCGAGGATATTGAATTATAAAACCATTTTGATATAGTTGTAATTTATAATTAGTTATATAACCTGTTGATGGAGCCATATAACCATACATATAATTGTGATATCCATTACAAACGGTAAAATGAACTGTTTTTTCAGGACGATATTTTAATAAATCAATCTTATCTGGCATATTGAATAATCTATAAATATCATCTGCTTCTTCGTTAGAAACAATTTTTCTAATAAATGGATAATCAGCTTTTATAATTTCATCAATTTTATTTTTTAATTTATCAAGTTTTTCTTGAGACCAAACAAAATCTTTATTTAAGATTAAACCATAAATAGATCTAGATTCATAATAAGAAAATTTTAATTGTAATGAAGAATCAATTTCATATAAAGCCATAGCAATAATATAACGTAAAGAATTTTCATAAATATGCATAGCTTCTTCATCTAAAATATCTAGAAACTCAACTTCTGCATCATAATGAACATCATATGTTAATTCTCTTAAACGATTATTAACTTTTGCACATAAAAAAATCTTCTTGCTATCTTCTGGAATTAAATCCAAAAGCTTTACTTTATGGTCATAATCATGTGTTTGACCAAAATATTTTATTTTAAACATTAAACCACCCTTTCTAAGTGTCAGCATTAATATAATAACTAAAAAAATAAAGTAAATCAAGATGCCTAAAATTTGTAAAAAAAGCATATATTTTAATGATATGGGGAATATTAAGAAAAATATGCAAAAAAAATCCTTGCATATTAATTAAAACTTTGTTATTATAACTAAGCAAGTCAATCGCAGGGTAGAGCAGTCTGGTCAGCTCGTCGGGCCCATAACCCGGAGGTCGGAGGTTCAAATCCTCCCCCTGCAACCAATTTTAAAAAGACTTAAATATTGCTTGCATTTATCTAATTTATTTTAGATAATATAATGGTCTTATGGACCAATGGTGTAGCGGTTAACATGTCTCCCTGTCACGGAGAAGATCGCGGGTTCGATTCCCGTTTGGTCCGCCATTGTGGCCCGATAGCTCAGTCGGTAGAGCAGAGGACTGAAAATCCTCGTGTCGCTGGTTCAATTCCTGCTTGGGCCACCATTTAGGTGATTAAAAAAGTATGCGAAAGCATATTTTTTTTTGAGGATTTTCAGTCCTCATAACATCATTTAGCGTGAATTATGCATAATAAAATGAATATATATTATGGAATTTGATATAATATGTATTATATTAATTTAGAGGAAGATTATATGGAAAACGAAAGATTAGAATTAAATAAAAATTTAGCTCAAATGCTTAAAGGTGGAGTTATTATGGATGTAACTACTCCTGAACAAGCTAAAATTGCTGAAAAAGCTGGTGCATGTGCGGTTATGGCCTTAGAAAGAATACCTGCTGATATTCGTGCTGCTGGTGGAGTAGCAAGAATGTCAGATCCAAAAATGATTAAAGAAATTCAAGATGCAGTATCAATTCCTGTTATGGCTAAATGTAGAATTGGACATTTTACTGAAGCACAAATATTACAAGCGATTGATATTGATTATATTGATGAATCAGAAGTTTTATCTCCTGCAGATGAAACTCATATTGATAAAACAAAATTTAAAGTTCCTTTTGTTTGTGGGGCTAAAGATTTAGGTGAAGCTTTAAGAAGAATTGCTGAAGGAGCTTCAATGATTAGAACTAAAGGAGAACCTGGTACTGGAGATATAATTCAAGCTGTAAGACACATGAAAAAAATTAATCATGAGATTGAATTATTAACTCAAATGACAGATGCTGAATTAATGAAAGCTAGTAAAGAATATAGGGTTAGTTTTGAATTAGTAAAATATGTACATGATAATCATAAATTACCTGTTGTTAATTTTGCAGCTGGTGGAGTTGCAACTCCTGCTGATGCAGCATTGATGATGCAACTTGGTGCTGAAGGCGTATTTGTAGGTTCAGGTATTTTTAAATCTAATAACCCTGAAAAAAGAGCAGCAAGCATAGTTAAAGCTGTTACTAATTATAATGATCCTAAAATTTTAGCAGAAATAAGTGAAGATTTAGGCGAAGCAATGGTTGGAATTAATGAAGACGAAATTAAATTATTAATGGCTGAAAGAGGAAAATAATGGTTATAGCTATTTTAGCGTTACAAGGAGCTTTTATAGAACATGAGATGATTCTAAAAAAACTCAATGTTGATTATTTTGAAATAAGAAAAAAAGAAGATTTAAATAAACCAATGGATGGTTTAATAATTCCTGGTGGAGAATCTACTGCAATAGGAAAATTATTATTTGATTTAGATATATTTGATATTTTAAAAAATAAAATTATTAATGGATTACCTGTTTTTGGTACATGTGCTGGAATGATATTATTAGCAAAAAAAATTGATAATCAAGAACAAACTTATTTTGCTACTATGGATATTGAAGTAATGCGAAATGCTTATGGTAGACAGCTAGGTTCATTTTATACATTAGGGAAATTTGATAATATGGAAAATATAAAAATGACATTTATTAGAGCCCCTTATGTAAAACAAGTTTTTAATGATGCAAAAGTTTTATCTATTATTGATAATCATATAGTGGCAGTAAGACAAGGCAATCAATTAGCTATCTCATTTCATCCTGAATTAACTGATGAAATTAGAATACATCAATATTTTATAAATATGATTGAAGAAAATATAAAAAAATAAAAACTAGTTATTTAAAATAATTTTAATTAGTTTATAATGTGAATATACAAATTAGGAGGATAAAAAAATGAAATTACCTGAATTAAAAAAAGATAATAAATTATTCTGGTTATATATTGTTGTTGGTGTTGTATTTATTTTATTTGGAGCTATTTTAATACCTTTATGGAAAAATGTAGATTGGGCTCCATGGAAAAATTGGTCTACTACTATTGTTAATTTAATTATTGCAGTATTTTTAAGTATTTATTTATTTGGTTTTTTAATAAGAAAAATTACTCGTACAAGAGGACAAACATTAAAAATATTGACTATTATCGAATTTGTTTTATTATTACTTGTTGATTTGTTTTTGATTTTAGGACAATGGATACCACAATTAAGAATTATTCCTGTTAATGGAGCTTGTGCAATTACAGGCTTAGCTTTATGGATTAGAGGTTGTGTAGAAATCTTTAGAGCATATTTTTATAGAAAAGAAACTAATGAAAATTATCCAATTTGGTGGCTATGTATAGCTTTAGGATTTGTTTCTGTTGGTATGTGGATGTTAGTAAAACCATTTATATCCGATGAAACGATAACTTGGATTTTTGTTTGTTTATTCTTTGTTCTTGGAATTTGTTCTATTGCGTATGGAATATATGCAAAACCTTGTAAAAAAATAAAAAAATAAAATTTATTAAATCCAACTTAAATGTTGGATTTTTAAATAGTTTAAAATTAGTTGATATTTTGCTAGTAAATTAATCAAGTTAATATTAAAATAAAATAAAATTTAAAAGGAGGGATTTATGTTTAATAAGATAAAACTTATTTTAAAAAGTGTAAGAGAATATAAAATTTATGCTTTTTTGACACCTATTTTTATGATAGGTGAAGCTTTGCTTGAATGTTTATTGCCTTTTTACATGTCTGAATTTGTTGATGAAATTGAAGTGGTTAGTAAAGATACATTTTCTAATTTAGTGCCATATATTATTATTTTAATTGTTATGGCTACTTTATCATTAACTTTTGGTGTTCTTGGTGGTAGAACTGCGGCAATTGCTTCTACTGGTTTAGCTAAAAATTTAAGAGGTGATTTATATAGAAAATTACAATCATTTTCTTTTGAAAATATAGATAAATTTTCTAATTCATCTTTAGTTACAAGAATGACAACAGATGTCACTAATACTCAACAATCATTTCAAATGTGTATTAGAATTGTAATAAGAGCGCCTTTAATGTTAATATTTTCCATTATTATGGCTTTTATTAAAGGTGGAAATATGGCATGGATATTCATTTGTATTATTCCATTTGTTTCTATTGGCTTATTGCTAGTAATGAGATTAGCAATGCCTGTATTTAGAAAAGTATTTAAAAAATATGATAACTTAAACGAATCTGTCCAAGAAAATGTTTCTGGTATTAGAGTTGTAAAATCATATGTTAGAGAAAAATTTGAAGAAGAAAAATTTAATACGGCTTCTAATAATATGACAAAAGATTTTATAAAAGCAGAAAAAATATTAGCTTTTACAAATCCTATTATGAACTTTGCAATTCATTTATCAAATATTTTAGTTTGTTCTATTGGCTCTTTGCTGATTTATCATACTGCTAAAGTAAATAATAACGAAATTATTTATACTGATTTATCTGTTGGTCAATTATCAGCTTTACTTACTTATGGAGTGCAAATATTAATGTCATTAATGATGATTTCAATGATTATTGTTATGCTTGCAATGTCAATTGAATCTATTAGACGTATTGCAGAAGTATTAGAAGAAGAATCTACTATAAAGAATCCTTCAAATCCTATTTTTGAAATTAAAGATGGATCAGTTAGCTTTAAAAATGTTAGTTTTAAATATTCTTCTAAAGCAGAAAATGATACTTTATCTAATATAAATTTAGAAATAAAATCAGGTCAATTTATAGGAATTATTGGATCTACTGGAGCTGGTAAAACATCATTAGTTAATTTAATTTCAAGACTATATGATGTTAGTGAAGGCGAAGTTGATGTAGGTGGCATAAATGTAAAAAATTATGACTTAGATACTTTAAGAAATAATGTTTCAGTTGTTTTACAAAAGAATGTATTATTTACTGGATCAATTATTGAAAATCTTCGTTGGGGTGATAAAAATGCTTCATTTGAAGAAGTGGTAGCGGCTAGTAAGATAGCACAAGCAGATGAATTTGTGCAATCATTCCCTGATAAATATGATACTCATATTGAACAAGGTGGTACAAATGTTTCTGGTGGACAAAAACAAAGATTATGTATTGCTAGAGCTATTTTAAAGAAACCTAAAATTTTAATTCTTGATGATTCTACTTCGGCTGTTGATACTAAAACTGATAAATTAATTAGAACTGGATTAAAAAACGATATTCCTAATACTACTAAAATAGTTATTGCTCAAAGAATTTCTTCCATAGAAGATGCTGATCAAATTATTGTTCTTGATGAAGGAAGAATTGATGCAATTGGAACACATGAAGAATTATTAAAAAATAATAAAATTTATCAAGAAGTTTATTATACTCAAAATAAACAAGGGGGTGAAGAATAATGCCTGCTATGAAAGTTAAAGGTGCTCATGGAAAAGCCAAAAAAGGCACTTTAGGAAGATTATTAAAATTATTATTTAAAGATTTTACTTGGCAAATGATTGTTTGTATGATATGCATTATTTTAACTTCAATTAGTAATTTTACATCTTCTATTTTTGTTAAAAATATTACGGAAGTAATTACTAGAGGAGTAAGAGATGTTTCTTATAATCCAATTAATGATTTAATTATTTTATTGATTATTATGGGAAGTATTTATTTGTTGGGGTTGATTAGTTCTTTTACTTATAACTATGTTATGGGTATTACTACTCAAAAATTCTTAAATAAAATAAGAAAAGAAATGTTTGATCATATGGAAACATTACCTATTAAATATTTTGACACTAATGCTCATGGTGATATTATGTCAATGTACACTAATGATACTGATACAATTAGACAACTTGTAAGCCAATCTTTACCTAGTTTGTTTCAAACAGCATTTACTGTATTAGCTTTATTATTTATTATGTTAAATTATTCTTTATGGCTTACTATTATTGTTTTATTAGGTGCAGCATTTATGTTACTTGATATTAAAATGGTAGGTGGCAAATCTGCTAAATTCTTTGTTAAACAACAAGATGCTTTAGGAAAAGTAGAAGGCTCAATAGAAGAATCTATTAATGGATTAAAAGTGATAAAAGTTTTTACTCATGAAGAAGAATCAATTAAAGATTTTGATAAATTAAATGAGAATTTATGTAAAGTATCAACTATAGGTAATATAAATGGTAATATTTTAGCTCCAATAATTGGAAATATTGGAAATTTACTTTATGTTATTTTAGCAGTTGTCGGTGGTTTATTTATTATCTTCCCTGATGTTTTAATTAATATTAATATATTAGGGCAACATATTGATGATAAAAGTGAATTAATTGCGATTATTATTTCATTCTTAATGATATCAAGAATGTTTGCTAATAATTTAAATACATTTGCTCAACAAGTTACTTTTATTGTTATGGGTATGGCTGGTGCTTCAAGAATATTTGATTTAATGGATCAAAAAAGTGAAACTGATAATGGTTATGTTAAATTAGTACATATTGAATATAATAAAGATGGTTCATTTTATGAAACTGATAAAAGAACTAGATATTATGCTTGGAAACATCCTCATGGAGATGGATCATTAACTTATACTGAATTAAAAGGTGATATTGTTTTAGATCATGTTGATTTTGGATATGTGCCAGAAAAATTAGTTTTAAATGATGTTTCTATTTATGCTAAACCTGGTCAAAAGATTGCTTTAGTTGGGGCTACTGGAGCAGGTAAAACTACTATTACAAACTTAATAAATCGTTTTTATGATATTGATGATGGTAAAATTAGATATGATGGAATCAATATTAATAAAATTAAAAAAGATGATTTAAGAAAATCTCTTGGAGTAGTTTTACAAGATACAAATTTATTTACTGGAACTGTTATGGAAAATATTCGTTATGGTAGATTAGATGCAACAGATGAAGAAGTATATGAAGCTGCTAAAATTGCAAATGCATATGATTTCATTACTCGTTTACCTCAAGGATTTAATACTTTATTAAGTGGAAGTGGTGCTAATTTATCTCAAGGACAAAGGCAACTTCTTTCAATTGCTAGAGCAGCAGTCGCGGATGCACCAGTTATGATACTTGATGAAGCTACATCTTCAATTGATACTAGAACTGAGAAGCTTGTTCAAGAAGGTATGGATAAATTAATGGAAGGTAGAACAGTATTTGTTATTGCTCATAGATTATCAACTGTTAGAAATTCTAATGCTATTATGGTTCTTGATCATGGTAAAATTATTGAACGAGGAGACCATGATACTCTTATGGCATTAAAAGGAAAATATTATCAATTGTATACAGGTGCTTTTGAACTTGAATAAAATAATTATAAAATTAGAGAATGAATAATTCTCTTTTTTTTATGTCTAATATAGTTTAAAATAAGTTGGTATGAAAAATATTGTTTTATTATTAACATCTTTAGGTGATTTAAATAATCCTTATATTGATAGTTTACTTATACCAATAAAAGAATTATCTTCAAGAAGTCAATATGAATTAGATATTGATAAAGTTTTAAATATTAAAAAAAACACTAATAAAAATATTTATTTATTATGTGATAAATTAATATCTGAAGATGAATTACCTACTTTAAAATTAATAATTAAAGAATTGTTTTCTATATGTGATTTAATATTTTTTCAAGATTTATCAATTTTTATGATTGGAAAAGAATTAAATCAATTAGATAAATTATGTTATTATTCACCAACCTTAATTGTTAGTTATCAAGATTTATTTGCTTATCATAAATTAGGCTTAAATCATTTTATTTTATCAAAAGAAAATACTTATAATGATTATAATAAAATATTAAATAATAAAAACAATTTACATTTAGGAATGTTATGTTTTGGTTATCCTCAAATATATTATTCAAAAAGAAAAATGATATCATCATTTAAAAAACAATATAATTTAGAATTTAATAATATTAATTTAACTATTAAAGAGAAAACTAGACCAATGTATCAACCTATTATTGAAGATAATAATGGAACATATATTTTTGCTGGAGAAATATTTTTCCCTTATCAAGTTTTAAATGAATTTTTATCTAAAGGTATGGAATATTTTATTATAGATAAATCTTTTGTTAATTTAGATAATATTGAAAAAATGGTATTTGATTCTATAAATGGAAATTATTTAAATAATGATAATTTTAGTACATATTTAATGTATAAAGAGATGGTAAATGACTATGGAAAATAAAATAGAATTATTAATGCCAGCTGGTGATTTAACTAGATTAAAAGTCAGTTTATTATATGGGGCTGATGCTGTATTTATTGGAGGAAAAAAATTTTCTTTAAGAGCAAAAGCATCTAATTTTACTATTGAAGATATTGCTGAAGGAGTAAAATTTGCTCATGCTTTAAATAAAAAGATTTATGTAACTGTTAATATTATTCCTCATTGTGATGATTTAAATAATATTGAAGAATATTTATTGTCATTAGACAAAATAAATGTTGATGCGATTATTGTTTCATCATTATTTATTATTGAAACAGTTAAAAAATTAAATTTAAAATTAGAATGTCATGTATCTACTCAAGTTAGTGCAGTTAATGAAGAATATGTTAAATTTTATGAAAGTTTAGGTTGTACAAGAGTAGTATTAGCAAGAGAATGTTCTTTAAATGAAATAAAAAAAATAAAAGAACATACTAATAGCGAACTTGAAGTTTTTATTCAAGGTGGATTATGTTCTTCATATTCAGGTAAATGTACATTAAGCAATTATTTTGTTTGTAGAGATGCTAATAGAGGAGGATGTGCTCATTCTTGTAGATGGGATTATAAATTATATCAAAATAATAATTTAATAAGTGATGATATTTTTAAAATCGCTTCTAAAGATTTAATGGGAATTAGATTAGTTAAAGATTTAATTGAAATAGGTGTTTCTTCTTTAAAAGTTGAAGGAAGAATGAAATCAGTTAATTATGTAGCGTTAGTTGGTTTAACTTATCGTAAAATCATTGATGCAATTTATGAAAATAAATTAACAGAAGATCTTTTATTAAACGCTGAAAGAATACTTAGAAGTATTGAAAGTAGACCATTAACTCAAGGCTTTTTAAATAAAAATGGTGTTTCTTATCTTGATCAAATATATGTTAATGAATCTACAATGGTTAATAAATCATATTTAGGATATGTTGTTGATGAAATAGAAGATTATTATGAATTGGTAAGAAAAAATGATATAAAATTAGGTGATGAAATAGAGGTATTTTGTTATGATCAAGATCCATTTGTCACTAAAATAATTAAATTATGGGATAAAGATGGTGATGTAGTTTTAGCAAATAAAACTGAAAATGGATTATTTGCTAAATTTGATAAACCATTAAAAAAATATTATATTCTGCGTAAAAAGTAAAACATTGTTATGATAGGTCATATAATAAAATGATTGCATTTTAACTATATTTTTGATATTTTAAGCAAAAAGAATATGCTTTTTTTCTTAAAACAACCTTAAAACGTATCAAATTATTTATAAAATATTGCATAAACGCTATTTAATAGATAAAATAAAATCAAATGGAGGGAGTCCCTTAATATGAAAAAAACAAATTTTATTTCAGAATTAAAGACCCATACTAATTTATTATTATCAGTTAGTATAGGCATTGCTTTAGCATTTCTTACTTTCTTAATGGATAAGTTCAATTTACTAAGCAATATTTTAATGAAAGTAGGAGCTAACTTAGATACATCTAGTGCTGTTAGATATACTTTCTATGGCGTTAGCCTTGCATTAATTGTAGTTATTTTAATTTTAGTTGCTACAAAAATGTTTAAGAATAGTTTACAAAAAACCGATTCATTATTAGTTATTTATGATTTATTTGCATTTACATTGTTCTTAACTTATGCAATTGGTCTTGGTGAAGGCACAACAAAGATAATCATTACTGGTTGCTTATTCTTACTTGCTGTTTTACTTACTATTGTTAGATGGGTTAAAGTAACTGAAGAAGCAGATTTTACAAGTTCTACATCTCAATATAGAGTAGCAGTTGTTAGCAAATATTCTTTAGGAGTACTTGTATTAACTGGAATTGCAGTTGGTGTTGGATTTGGTTTATTATGCCATTTTACAAATTTAAGTGTTGCTTTAGGTAATATGTTTGAATTTTGGAAAAATTCTGATAGAGTTCAAAAAGTTACTATTGTAAGTTGTGTAGCAGGTGGTATTTTCCTTATTGTTAACCTTTATACATTAATTGCTCGTAAAAAATCAAAAGTTAATTGGTTTGATGCAACATTAATTGTTTTAGCAATTGCTTCATTATTTAGTGGATTATATTTTGCATTATCTACAACTTTAGTACCACAATTCAAATATTGTATTTGGTTTGGTGTAATGATTGCTTTTGCTGGTACAATTTTATTAAGAGCATTATTAGTTAATACTGAACATGATGAAAATAAAGAATTAAATCGTTTAGCTTTATATGAAATAACAGTAGCTAAACATGTTTCAATAACATTTGCTTTATTAATAGCAACTTTTGTTAGCTTAAGCTTAAGTAGACTTGATGTTGAAGGCTTATCAAATGCATTTGCTACTGGAGCAAACACATTCTTTACTTTAGTTGGTTTTGTTGGATTAGCAAGTTTAATAGTTATTGGTATTGTTTCTTTATTTAAAGATAAATTAACATCTAATAAAGTTATTGCATTAGATAATGTTATCGTTATTTCATTAATAATGGGTGGAATGATGTTCCTTGCTTTACTTGATGAATATTCAATTGTTAAATTAGTTATTTGGTTAGTAGCAATGGTTGCTGCTTTAGTATTATTTACTTTAAGAGTTATGAAACATCAATTTGCAATGGTTGAAGAATTACCTGCAGTTGAAGAAAATGAAGAAGTTGAAGAAACAGAAGAACCATTAGCAGAAGAAATTCTTGAAGAAACAGATAATGAAGTTGATGATAGTGAACATGTTGAAACTGTTGATGAAGCTGAAGAAGAAGCTGATGATGAAGAATTACCTGTAGAAGAAGAAAATAATAATGAAGAAATTATTGATGTTCCAACAGATAAATTAGTAATTAGACGTACTAAATTCATTAACAAAATGAAATTTACTTCAGACAAAACAAAAGAATATTATTCACAAATTAAAAATTTATTATTATCTTATGGTACTAAAAATAAAGTTGCTAGAAGAAATGAAGCATTTAGAAAATCTGGTTTAGTTGCTAAAGTTTCTATTTCTGGTAAATCACTTAGATTACATTTACCACTTGATCCAAATGATGCAGAAAGATTCCCAACATCAAAATATCATCAATTCTCATTAGCAGATAAAAAACAATATAGTGAAGTTCCATTTACATTAAAAATCAAATCTGATCGTGCTTTAAAACGTGCTCTTGAATTAATTGAATTAGTTTGCTTAGAAAAACCTCTTAAAAAGAAGAGAAAATATGAAGAAACTGATTTCACAAAAGATTTACAAATTGATGGTGAAGCAATATTTGAAAAACTTGGTTTACTTGATGAAATGACAGATAATGTCAATAAAGAATATATTGAAAAATTTGAAGCAAATCATTTTGATGATATTGATGCAATTGTTCAATTATTACCAAAGATTAATAAAGTTGAACCTAATGAAGGTGAAACTCAAAATGTTTATATTGACACAGTCCTTGATAAAATTGAAGATGATGTTATTAATCTTGATTCATTAAAGAAAGCAAATTTAATTTCATTAAGCACTAATAATATTTGTGTTAAAATTCATGAAAATCTTAATAAACCAATTACAGTAGAATGTGATGAAATTACTTCTGATGCAGTTGTTGCAGTCCTTGCTGTTAATGGTAAAGTTTTCTTAAAAAGATAATTGATTATTAATTTAATAAACTCATAGATGCTTGTCTATGAGTTTTTTTATTGACTTAGAAATTGTAAATTACATATCAATTTGAAGAATTCTATTAATAGTCAATTTTATGAAAAAGATTTATTTCTTATCGAATTTATTTCGATTTTGTTCTAGATTAGATTTAATAATATAAATAATTTTTTTATATTATATTTTTTTATGTTTTGATTTAATTTGAGATTGTTTTGAAATTTAATTAATCAAAATTGAGACAAAGTCTCTTTTTTTATCTTTTTGTTAAAAATAATCCTTTTTCTTATAAAATATAATCGCTATTATTAATAGTGCAGTATTTTTTTCTTATTGATAGGAGTAACAAACGAATGATGGAAAAGAAAGAGACAAAGAATTTAAAAAAAATTCAAGAAGAAAGAATTAAAGAAGTGGTAAATCGTTATAAATTATTGATTTGTCATCAAATTAAGTCAGGTAATAGTTTTAATCAAGAAGGTTTATTATTTGATTCAGGCTCATCATATAATTCTTTTTGGAAATTTAGCAGTGAAAATACATTATCAGATGAAGAAAGAGAAATCTTAAGAATTAATTTTATTTTAGCTTCACTACCTGTTAATCAAAAAGAATTAATATGGAAAGAATTTTTCTTTAATGAAGATAAATTTTGGTGGATGGAAAGATATAATCGCTCTACTTATTATCGTTTAAAAAACAAAGCAATAAATAATTTTTATGGTTTGCTTAAATGATGAGAATAAATATTTTATTTCTCAATTGTTGTTTTTTAATTAATTTATTAACTTACAATCGTTTAACGTTTGATTTTTCTTTAGATAATTATAATTGTTATTTTAAAATATACAATTATAATTTTAATAAGATTATTCTTAAAATAAACAATGAAGAAATTGAGTATAAGTTAAATGATAAAGTTTATTTTTTTAATAAAGATAATTTATTATACGATCATAAAATAGAAATTTATTTAGATAATAAATTTTATAGTAATATTTATTATAAAAATATTAATTATAATGTTGATTTAAATAAAGAAAATAATATTTATTTAGATTATTTTTTTTATTCTGTTGATGATTTAATTGTTTTAAATAATAAAAATAATAATTTTATAATTGATAAAGAAATAGATTATGAAGTAAATAATAAAATTAAAATTAAAGAATTATTTAATTATCAACTTGATAATAAACATTTAATTAAAGATATCTATTTATTAATTGAAATAGAAAAAGGGTTTTATAAAAGTTATTATAATGAATTTTATAAAGGTTATATTTTTAAATTAGATAATGAATTAAATAGTTATAATAATGAAATTAATGAAAATATTTATTTGCCAAAAAATTATAATAAAAATAAGCTAGTTATTAAGATGTATTTTTGCTTAGAAAAATATTATTTATATATTGTTAGAAATGTATATTTTTCTAGTAAAAATATTATAAGTATTGATATTGTTGATGAAGATAACAATTATGATATAGAAAGAAAAGTTTTATGAAAATAATTTGTTTAATAATTATTTTTTTATCTTTGTATTATCCTTCAAATTTTAATTATCAAATTTCATTTTATGAATATGGTTATAATGCTTTAGTCTCTTCTTTATATTTTGATAATGAATATAAAGTAAATGAAGAAGAATTTATTTGTTATTTTGAAATGCAAATTAAAGAAGATAATCAATATTATATTAAAGAATTATATGCTTATTATGGCTTTGAAAAATATCAAATAAATTTAAAAATTAAATATCGAAAAATAATTAAATATTATTATTTTAGTTTTAGTATTAAGTATTAGGAGGTTTTGATTTGAAAAAGATATATTTATTTTGTATAAGTTTGTGTTTTATTGAATTTATAATTTTAGTTTTAAATGTGTATGCTTTTTTTAGTGTATTATTTTTATTTATTGTTAATTTATTATTTTATTTTTTTTATATAAAACGAAAAGAAATTAGAAAAGAGAAATTAAATAGGTGTTATGATTTAGTTAATAGATTCTCTTTAGCATTTAAAGCTGATAAAAATATAATATCAGCTTTTACTTTTGCTAAAGAAGCTTTGTTATTAGAAGAAATAAAAGAAATTGATTTATTAGCCAATGTTGATGAAAAGATTGCTTATTTGACCAAAAAATATCCTTTTAGGCCAATTGTTTTGCTTAATGAATTATTAAATTTAAATGTT
>CAJKZK010000021.1 GCA_905204225.1 uncultured Bacillota bacterium | reverse complement strand
TATCTAGCCATGATTATACATCATTTCATAATAATTATTATTATTAAATGATTAATTTTAATAAATAGTGTAAAATTTAAAAGAATGGAGTTTAACAATGAAATTAATTGCAATAGATATGGATGGAACATTATTAAATAATGAAAGTAAGATTTCTTCATATAATAAAAATATAGTAAAAAAAGTTTCTAAAGAAAATAAGGTTATTTTAGCTTCTGGGAGGCCATTTAAGAGCCTTTTAGTGTTTATTAAAGAATTATCTATAAATTGCGTGAATAACTTCTCTATTGCTTATAACGGGGCAATGATTGTAAATAATGGTACTCACGAAATTATATATAAACATTTATTAAATTCTAATATCGTTAAAAAGTGTTATGAATTGTCTTTAGAATTAAACGTTGGTTTTTTTGCATATAATGAGGATGACAAAATATTAACTAATAATCCTACAGAATATGTTTTATTTGAAAAAAAATTAACTGGAAACGATGTTATTATTAGTGATTTTAAAGATGATATAAATTATGTTAAATTAACTTTTACAGATACTAAAGAAAAACTTGATAAAATATATAATATAATAAAAGAAAAATTTAATGAAAATTATAATGTTATAAGATCTCATGATTTCTTTATTGAAATTGTAAATAAAAATGTTTCTAAAGGTAGTGCATTAGAATATTTACAAGAAATGTTAAACATTAGTCAACAAGACGTTATTTCTTTTGGAGATAATGAAAATGATTTTACAATGTTAGAGGCCTCAAATAAAAAATTTGTAATGGCCAATTCAACTTCTAAAAAATTAATTTCTATTGCTACAAAAATTGTTCCATCAAATGATAATGATGGCGTTGGTAAAACATTAAGTGAAATTTTCAACATCAAATAAAAATATATTTATTTAATTGAATTTTAACAATATAATATAGTTATGATTGAAACAAATAAATTAGAAAATATTTTTGAAGCATTAGAATTAATTAAAAATGGTGAAATTATAGTTACTAAAAATGATAATGTCACAACTTTTTTTGCATTAAAAGGTAAAAAAATTCATTGTCAAAATCAAAATTTAAGTTTTAATCTTAGTTTTAAAGAATTTTCTAATCTTTATGGACAATCAACATTTTATTTATATTCTCAATCAGAAAATATTATTGATATAAAAAAAGATGAAGAATATTATAATTGGAATTATTTAAAAAAATAATTATTTGTTTATCTTAGCTCGACTGGCATTTAAAGCAATCGACAAAAAAAGCCTATTTCTAGGCTTTTTACATTTAAAGTGGTGCCGTCTATCGGAATCGAACCAACAACCTATCGATTACAAGTCGATTGCTCTGCCAGTTGAGCTAAGACGGCGTTTGCTTTATTATAATAAAAGGATTTAAGTTAAAAATCAAGTAAATATTTAAATTTTTTTATTTTTTTAAAAGGTGGTTAAAAATGACATATTATTATTTGTTAAAATTCACATTAGAAATCAATTTTTTTAGTTTTGTAGCGTTTTTATCTGGTATTTTTGCAGGGTTTGTAATACTTGGATTAATTTATTTTATTGGATGCTTGCGTTCTGTTACTAAAAAGAAAAAAAAGATTAATAAAATAATTAGTGAAATATCTCAAGAAGAAATTAAAGAAATAATATTTAAGTATCAAGATGCATTTAAAGATGAGAAAAAAAGAAGAAAAGAAATTCCTTTTGATTATTTTAGAAGTACTATATATTCTTTAATGAATGAAATAGCTAGTAAATTTTATCCAAAGAGTAAACATCCGTTATTAGAATTATCATTTGATGAATTATTACTTTTAGATAATTACATTGTCAAAAAAATTGATGATCTATTATCAAGAAGAGGGCTAGTATTGTTTAGAAAATTAAAATTATCCACAATAATGAATCTAGTCGACAAGAAAACAGCAATTGATAATAATAAAGCTGTTAAATCAATAAAAAAATATAAGCTAAAAAAAATATATGATAATTTATTATTTTCACTAAACCTAATAAATCCTTATTTCTGGTTTAAGAAAATAATTGTCAATCCTTCAATAAATATTTTATTAAACAAAGTATTTTTAATTTGTTATTCTATTGTTGGTGAAGAAACATATAATATATATTCTAAACAAATATTTAATGATGATGATAATGAAATCAAACAACTACTAAATGACATTGATAATAATTCATTAGATATTGAGGATAAAGGGATATTAATTGAAAAAAAATAAACCCATTCATTAATGAATGGGTTTTTTAACAATAAAAAAACTAAGACTAGATTGATATTTGGGGATGTTTACGAAGGGAACTAGTCTTAGCTATAAAGGTATTTAATATCTCTTATAGAGGTATTAAAGGCTGTAGCTCTATCGAACTACATAGCTATTATAGGCATGAAATTTAAACTTTATTTAAACTTTTAATTGTTTTTCTCTTTTTTTAAGAAAATTGTAAATTTTGTAAACTTATTTATTTCACTTTCTACATCGATTTCTCCATCACATAATTTAATAATCTTATTTACAATTGTTAAACCAAGTCCATTACCTTGAGAGTTATGCGATGTTTCTCCTTGATAAAATCTATCAAAAATTCTTTCTTTGGTTTCTTCGCTCATTCCAATACCATTATCTTCTATAATAATCTTAATTTTTTCTTTATTTTTTAGTCTTATTTTAATTTGACCACCATTATGAGAAAATTTTATTGCATTTCCAATTAAGTTAAGCCAAACTTGTTCTAAAATATTTTCATCAGCAAAAATAAAACACTCGTCTAAAATTATATCGAATGAAATATTCTTCTTATCTATTTCATCGTTAAAACTTAAAATACATTGTCTAATTTGTTCATCTAATCTATAATTTTTTTTATTAAATTTAATTCCATTGTTGTCTAATTTTGAAATTTTTAAAACATTCGATACCAAGGTTGTCATCTTATCAATAGACATGTTTATTTGTGAAAAGCATTTTTTCATCTCTTCATCACTTAAATTTGATTCTTCAATAATATTAATATTACTTCTTATAACACTTAAAGGTGTTTTAAATTCATGAGAAACATTAGTGATAAAATCATTACTAAAAGTTTCGACTTTGTTTAGTTTTTCAACCATTGTGTTGAAATTATCAATACATCTTTGAATTTCATAAATTTTTGATTTTTCTTTTATTTTAATTGAAAAGTTGCCTTCAGCAACTTTCATTGATTGTTTTGATAATTCTACAATAGGTTTTAGTATTTTTTTTAATGTAAAATAAAAAACAATACTAGCAATTAACGATGAAACTAAAAACAAAACAAAGAATGATAAAATTGTATTAATAATTAAACTATCATTTATATAATTTCTAGCGGGTGAAATATACATAATAATTATTATTAATGATGTGATTAATAAAACTAAAAGAAAATAAAGAAAAAATAATATACTTCCTATTAAATAAATATTCGAATGAATTTCTTTATTTTTTGCTTTTTTCATTTTTTTACTGCCTTATATCCTAATCCTCTAATAGTTATTATTTCAAAATCAGGATTATTTTTAAATTTATCTCTTAATCGATTAATATGTGTATCAATTGTTCTTTCTTCGGATGTAGTATATATTCCCCAAAATTCATCCATAAGTTGTACCCTTGTGAAAATTTTATTTTCATAAGATAATAATTTAAATAAAATTTGAAATTCTTTTTGAGGAAGATTATAAGTTGTACCATTTGTTTTTACCATCATAGAATCAGCATCTAAAATAGTATTTTTAAATTTTAATTGATGCTCTATAGAAATTTTAGCTCTTCTAAATAAAGAATTAATTCTTAGTTCCATTTCATTTAAATCAATTGGTTTAACCATATAATCATCTGCACCTGCTTTAAAGCCTGCTTCTTTATCTATAAATTGATCTTTAGCAGAAATGATTAAAATAGGAACTTTTATTTCCATATTTCTTACTTCTTTAATAAAAGTTATTCCATCAATTGTTGGCATCATAATATCAGTGATTATTAAATCAACTTGATATTTGTCAAGCTCCATTAAAGCATATTTAGCTGAATATGAGCAAAAAACTTGATATCCTTTTTTACTTAAAAATATTTTTATACTATCTGATAAACTAATATCATCTTCAACAACTAAAATTCTAAACATATTGTTTACCTTATATACTTTATATAAGCTCCTTTCTCTTTTAAAGATTAGTTATAAAAACAATATAAATATATTGTTATATAGCCTAGATATTTTATAATAATATATTCTCATAAAAGTAATTTTTTATCAAATAAAATATATAAATATATATTTTCATAAAAAATGATGATTTTTTTTATTATTCTATTAATATTTTTCTTATGTTGTCTTAAAATATAACTAGGAGGTTTTATGAAAGCATTTATTAAAGCATTAGATGATTTACCATTAATTGCTAAAATTATTATATGTTTACCTGCCCTCGATGTTATTTGGTGTGTCGATAGAGTTTGTAGATCTGTTGAAAAAAACAACATTTTTGGTGTCATACTTGGTATTTTAACAATTTTTCCTGGTGCCGCATTTGTTTGGTTAATTGATTTAATTACAGTTATTCTTACAGGAAACATTTGGTGGATGGACTAATTAAAAACAACACGATATAAGTGTTGTTTTTTTTATTCATTATTTTGATATAAGAAATTAGTTGTTTTTTCTCTAATAATTTCTTTCTTTATATCCTCAATTTTATTATTTTTAAGATCTTTTATTTGTTCATCAGTAAAATTGTAATATTGTTGTAATTTTAAAAGATAATCATTTAGTTCTTCATTAGAAATAACAATGTTTTCTTGCTTTTCAATATATTCAAACATTTGATCAATTACTAATGATTTTTTAGCTTCTGGTTTAAGTTTATTTTTAAAATCATCTAAATTTGTTTTTGTCATTTCAAGATAAGATTCAATTGTAACACCATATTGTGCCATTGATTTTTCGTAATATGAAATTATTTCATTTACTCTTTTTTCAATAAGTTCATCACTTATTTCCAATTCACAATTGTCCGCAAAGTAATCACATATTTTTGTGGTATATTGATTAACATTTTCAAAATAATTTTCTTGTTCTAAACTATTCTTTATTGCAACTTTAAAATCTTCAATAGTCTTAAAGCCATGCTTTTTAATAAATTCTTCATTTAAAGAAGGAATTTTTTTATTTTTTATTGAATTTATTTTACATTTAAAGATTGCATCTTTACCTTTTAAATTTTCCGCATGATAATTTTCTGGAAATTTTACCATTACTTCAACTTCATCATTAATTTGTTTTCCAACTAATTGTTCTTCAAATCCAGGAATAAAAGTTCCAGAACCAAGTTCTAAATCGTAATTATCTGCTTTTCCTCCTTCAAATTGTTTTTCATCTACATAACCATCAAAATTAATATTAACTATATCTCCAATTTCGGTTTTGCCATTTTTATCTATATAAGTTATTGATTCATTCAAAATCGAATTAATTTTATTATTTATATCCTCTTCTGTTACTTTTTTTATTGGTTCTTTTCCAAGCTTTAAATTTTTGTATTCGCAATACTTCATTTTACATTTCTCCTTACAAACATTAGTATAGCATTATCTATTAAAAAATAAAATCTTAATTAATTTTGCAAAAATACTAAAGTTAATATTATTCCAATGCTTATTCCAACAATGTCAGCAAATAAGCCAACTTTTAATGCATGTTTCCATTTTGTCACTCCTACAGAAGTAAAATATAAACATAAAACATAAATCGTTGTATCAGTACTTCCTTGTATAGTAGAAGCCATTTTACAAACAATCCCATCTACATCATTTTTACAAATAGAATCTAAAACTGCCACTGAAGCACTACCTGAAACCGGTCTAAATATAATCATAGGAATAATTTCTATATAATTATTTAATTTAGGAAAAATCTTAGATATTAATTTAGATAAATCATCTATTAAACCAGAAGATTTTAATAAAGTAACACAAAAAAGCATTGCTAAAATTGATGGAAAAACTTCTTTAAAAAGATTTAATCCATCTTGCGAGCCTTTAATAAATGATGAATAAGCATTTTTTCTTTTAATTAATGAAAAAATAATTACAAAAATAATAAGAACTGGTATAAAAATTAATGATTTATTATTCATACAATAAAATGTATGTCAAATTAATTGTTTTATGTTATTTAATAATATCGTTATTATAAAACTTCAAACATAAAATTGGCCATTTGATTCTAACGTATTTAATATCGCGTTTATAGAGGTTTCTGCCGGATGGTTGATAAATTAATCCACCAAAATGAATTGGGCCTAGATTCGGCTTTATATCGTGTTTAACAATATCATATATTTCTTCTTTAGATAATAAAAAACCTTTATCTAAGCAACCATAATAAAAATAATCTATTTCATAATAATAATTTTGTGAACCCTTAATAATTGACCGATAAATAATGTTATCAATTAATTCTTCATTTTTATTTATTTCTTCATTTGCTTGAATCAAATATTCTCCATATTTATCAATAATTTCTTCTCTAGTAAATTGGCTTCCATTGTTAGTAGTTTTTTTAGATAATCCAAAGTGATAAAATGAAATGATTTTTATAGTTCTTTCACTAACCTTATATTTTCTTAAATAATCATAAAAAGAATTAATATATTCTTGATGAACTGAAGGATTATGCCCGGTTTTTATAGATATTAATTTTTGTGTTTTATTTATTTTAATTATAATATCTGGTTTCACGTGTCTAGCATTAATTAAAAATGAATGAATAATATCATCGTCTTTAGCATTCGGAAACATTTTGTAAATTATTTCTTTCCAAAATTCATTTAATTCCTTTACAATTTTTAAATTCAAATATTTTGTAATGTTACATTCGTTTTGTTCTCCACTATTCATATAAAAAACCTCCTATTAAATAAATAGTGAAAAAAAAGAAAAATTTATAAAAAAATTTTATTTTTAATATTTAGGCAGAGCAATCGGTTGGATCGGTTGAAGGTTCGATTATAGGAGAAGTGGTTTATTGTTTTTATTCATGGGTTCAAAAAAAAGAACACGTATGTGTTCTTTTGATTTCATTTTGGTGACCTATACGGGATTTGAACCCATGAATGCATGCGTGAAAGGCATGTGAGTTAAACCACTTCTCCAATAGGCCACAATGGCGCTCAGCATAGGGCTCGAACCTACAACCGATCGGTTAACAGCCGATTGCTCTGCCATTGAGCTAGCTGAGCATTTTACTTAATTTACTTAGCAACGCTAAGCAAGTATGATATTACAATAAACAAATACATTTTGCAACACTTTTTTTAATAATTTTTATTTTTTTTAAATAAAAAAATACATTTAATTTTTTTTATTAAATGTATTTTTCATTTACTTAGATAATTTCTTTTCAATCACAGTATAAACATCGCCAACTGTCTTAAAAGAAAGCATTTCTTCATCTGTAAATTGAATACCAAGCTTTTCCTCCATCGACATTAATGACTCTACTAAATCAAGAGAATCAATACCTAAAGAACTTATCTCTGTATTTTTGTCAAAATTTTTTCCTTTAACAACTTCACTAAATGATTCCTTTATGATTTCTTCTGTACTCATCTAATAAAACTCCTTGCATTTTCTTTATTATAATGGTTATTTTTAATTTAATCAATAAATATTATCTATTAGCTTCGTTAACCATTTGTTTTAAATGCAATTCTAATTCTTTTGTAAATGTTCCTTTTTTGAAGCGGAAATTCCAATTTCCAAAAGCCACGCCAGGAGTATTAATTCTACTTTCTTTTCCTAAATGTAAAATATCTTGTGGCAAGAAAATAACAACATTTGCCTTTGATCTCATTAATGATCCTATTAAAGTATCATTGATATCTGCTACATTATCAATTTTTAAATAATCTAGCATAGCATTATGAAGTTCAGGATGTTCTTCAATAAAATTACTTTCTATCTCATTATCGTGTGTTCCTATATATGCAACACAATTTTCTTCATAATTATGAGGTAAATATGGATTAACTAATTCTTCATATTTCTTTTCGTTACTAGAATATTTGTAATTTTCAAAAGCAAATTGATATAATTTTAATCCAGGGAATCCACATTTTTTCTTTAATTCACGAACATCATCGTTTATAATACCTAAATCTTCTGCAATAATTTCAATTTTACTTAATTCTTTTTTACAATCTTCAAACAATTCATATCCAGGACCTTTTGCCCAATAGCCATTCATTGCAGTTGTTTCTTTACTATCTACAACCCAATATGAATCAAATCCACGGAAATGGTCAACTCTAACAATGTCATATAGTTTTGACATTTGTCTAAATCTTCTTCTCCACCATAAGAATTTATTTTTTTTCATATATTCATAGTCATACAAAGGATTTCCCCAGAGTTGTCCTGTTGTTGAAAAATAATCTGGTGGTACTCCTGCCACTTTTGTAGGTCTTCTACTTGCATTTAATAAAAACATTTTATGATTTGACCATACATCACTAGAATCTAAGCTTACATAAATTGGCATATCTCCAATAATTTTTATTCCATGCTTATTAGCGTAATTTTTTAATTTAAAATATTCATTAAAAGCTTCATATTGCATCCAAATTTGAAACAAATATTCTTCTTTATTTTCTTCTTTTGTTTTTATTAAAATTTGTTTTTTGTGTTTTCTATAATCTAATGGCCAATTTTGAAAAGATTCTCCATTAAATTTTGATTTAATAGTCATGAATAATGCATAATCTTCAAGCCATTTTTTATTTCTTTTATAAAATTTTTCTATTTTGTCTTTTTCTTTATCATAAGCAATTAAAAATGCCTTTTTTAATATAATATATCTTTGTTGATATAATTTGCCATAATCAATTGCTGTTGATTTGTTTCCAAATCTCACGTGTTTTAAATCTTCTTTTGTTAAATATTCTTTTTTTACAAGTTGATGTAAATCAATAAAATATGGATTTAAAGCAAAAGCAGAAAATGATTGATAAGGTGAATCACCAAAACTTGTTGGGTTCAATGGTAATATTTGCCAATATTTTTGATTAGCACCTTTCAAAAATCTAACAAATTTTTTAGCTTCAGAGCCAAAATTTCCAATACCATATTTTGATGGTAATTCACTAATATGAACTAATAATCCTGATCCTCTTTCCATAAATTGACACCTCTTTTAATTTCAATATTAATAACATTATAAATAAAAGTAATTATTTTTCATTACAAAATTTGTAAAAAGCGTTTACATCATTCTTACTAAAGCCTAAAAAAACATATTTTTCATTTCCTTTAATAAAATTTATTGCAGTAGGAGTTAAAAAATAATCTTTAGGATATGTCTGATAATCATTTCTTTTATAATCATTTTTTTGATTATTATAAGCAATATTTAAATTTTGTAATATTTGATTTTTTAAATTTTTTATATTATTTTCTTCTATGGTGAATAATTTTATATTAAATTCATATGAATACAAAGCATAAAAAATTTGACTATATTTGCAAGCTTTGCAATTATCACTTTCTATAATTAGTATAAAATCGTCTTTATTATTAATTTTAAGTTTTAGTTTTTCTTCATCAATCTGATTATCGTAATAAAAATTATTTATTTTTTCTTCACTGATATTGAATGGCAAAATTTTTACTTCACTGTAATATACATTTAATTGATATTTATTTTTTTCAAAATCTAAATTATAAATTAAACAATTATTTTTTATATAAAATGAGATTTTTTTTAAGCCATTTGATAAAAACGAAAAATCGAATTTATCTAAATTTTCCTCATAAATTAAATATATATTATTTTCTATATAATATGTATTATTATAATTATTATTATTAAATATATTTATAAAGAATTTTCCATATTCTATATTAACAATTTTGTTATTATCAATAAGCTTATTGTTATATAGTTGATAATTGTTTTTATAAAGATATTTATAATATGTTTCATTATTATAAATAAAAGAATTATCATCTATAATAAATTTTTCAATTGAATTATTCGTTAAATTATTTACTTCTATTTGACATTTTTTATCACTAAAAATTTGATTAATGAAATCAAGAGGTGTTTTTTCAAAAAAAGTACATGAAGATAATAATAATACAATTATTTCTATAAATAATATTTGTTTATTCATATTGATCCATATATTTTTCTATATCTGCTACTTCTTTAATTATATCTTTAGAAAGACATTCAGACCCGTTTTGAGTCACTAGTACATCATCTTCTATTCTTATTCCAATACCAAGTTCTTTAATATATAATCCAGGTTCAACAGTAATAACGTTTCCTTCTTTTAAAGGAGTTTTCATATTCATAGGGTCATGAGTATCTAATCCTAAATGATGAGAAACACCGTGGAAATAATATTTATTTAATTCATCTTTGTTATTAATTATTCCCAAATTTATTAATCCATCAGCAAGTATTTCTTTGGTTTTTTCTTGCAAATCTTTAATCGTCAAATTTGGTTTAATCATATTAATTATTGTTTTATTACATTTTAAAACCAATTCATATATTTCTTTTTGTTTTTGATTAAAAATACCATTATGAGGATAAGTTCTTGTAATATCTGCATTATAAAAATTTATGCATGCACCTAAATCCATTAGAATTAAATCATTAGTATTAAATGATTGATTATTGGAAGAATAATGTAATGTAGTTGCATTTTTTCCTGCAGCAGCAATAGTTGGAAATGAAGGTCTAGCTAAACCTAACGAAGCAATTCTTTCTTCAAACAATGCTTGACATTCTTTTTCCGTGTTAAGTTTTTTAATATTTTCCATAACAGCATTTAAGGCTAATTTAGTAATATTAATAGATTTTCTTAAAGCTTCTATTTCATCATTATCTTTAACTGCTCTTAAATCATATATTTTTTTTGATATATCTTTAATTATTAAATTTGGATTTTCTTTTAACAAAAAATTTTTAATTCTTTGCCCTTGGTTAATTTCACCATGAAAACTTGATTTTGTTAAGTCAAGATAAATTATTTTTTCTTCTTTTGCAATTTTTTTTAAATTATTGAAAATTAGCCTATTTGTTGATATTTTTTTACAATTAGATATTTGTTTTGCTTCTTGACATGTTAAATTATATCCAACCCAGCGTGCTAATTTTTCATTATTTGGTAATATATATAAATGTTCTTTCTTTTTTGATAAAACTAAATATGTTTCTGGTTGATTAATTCCAGTAAAATAATAAAAATTTTTATTAACTTCAAAAGGATATTCTTCATCAGCAGATTTTAATATTTTCGATCCAGAAAAAAGAATAATTGTTCCATTTTTTATTTTATTCAATAATTTATTTCTACGTGATAAATAATCCATTAATCAGCATCTCCTATATCAATTTTTGAAATAATTTTATCTGCAACTGAATCTAAATAATGGCCCTCGTATTCTTCAATTCTTCCTTCATTAACCAATTCAGTTAATTGAGGATTAATAGGTAAGGAGGCTAATATATCTAGATTATATGGTTTAATTAAATCAATTGTTTTACTTTTTCCATATAAATAAATCTTCTCATGACAATTTGGGCATTCGACATAAGCCATATTCTCTACTACACCCATCATTTTTACATTCATCATATTTGCCATTTTACAAGCTTTAGACACAATCATTGAAACAAGATCTTGTGGTGTTGTAACCATTACAATTCCATCTAGTGGAATACTTTGAAATGTTGTTAAAGCTACGTCACCAGTTCCTGGTGGCATATCTATTAATAAAACATCCAATTTTCCCCAAAATACATCTGTATAAAATTGTTTAACTAAATTAGATATAAGTGATCCTCTCCAAACAATTGGATCATCATCATTTTCAAGTAACATATTACTAGAAATTACTTTAATATTATATTTTTCTGTTATATGTGGATAAATTAAATTATTTTGTCCATAAGCTTTTTCTTTGACATTAAATGTTTTAGCAATGCTTGGCCCTGTTATATCAGCATCCATAATACCAACATTTAATCCTTTTTCTGCTAAAGTAACAGCCAGTAAAGAAGAAATCATTGATTTTCCCACTCCACCTTTACCAGAAACTACTCCTAAAATTGTTTTAATATGTGAATAGTCGTTTAATTTTAATTGAAAATTATTTACTGAACATGAAGATGAACTTTCACAACTTGAACATTCTCCATTACAACCATTTACTTTTTTGTTTGTTTCTTGCATCGTTTTCTCCTTAAAGTTTTATTAGATCTATTTTTGATTCAATAAAAGTTATTTTAATTTTACCTTGCATATAGCTAATAAGTTCTTTTTCATTGAAATTATTAATAGAAATATAAAAATCTACTTCTTCATTATACTCCGTTTTGAGTATTAAGGCACCCATTTCATTTAAATAATTTTTTAAGATATTTATTTGATTATATAAACAACTTATTTTATAAATATCCACATTTTTTTCTTGATATAATGTCGCTTTTTGAATTACTTTGTTTGAAGCATCAACATATGCTCTTATTAATCCACCAGCACCAAGTTTTATTCCTCCAAAATACCTTATAACAACAAGCAAAACATTATTTAATTGATTTATTATTAAATTTTCTAAAATAGGTTTTCCAGCTGTTGAAGCAGGTTCACCATCATCATTAGATTTTTGCATTCCATTTATAATATATCCATAACAATAATGGGTTGCTTTAGGATATATTTTTCTTAAGATATCTATTTCATTTTTAACTTCATTTTTATCATAAATAGGTAAAATTACAGCAATAAATTTTGATTTTTGAATATCTATTTCATTTATATATTTTTCTTTTATTTGTTTCATAATTAAATAATATATTTGTTCATTTCATTAATAATTTCTATTGCTTTATCTTCGAATGTTTTGCCATTTAAATTCCAATTAATATTTTTAACAATATTATTATCTATATTTGCTTTTTCAATTAATTTTTTATATAAAATTTCAGCAATAATTGAATTATCTTGGTTTAAAAATGCTCTCTTTTCTTGTGAATTTATTTCATAATTAGTTTCGCTAGTTTTTAATAGGCGCCCCATCATTGCCATATGATTATAAAATTTATTAGTTGAATCTATTCTTTTCCATTCAATTAAATTATTTTTTGCATTAGTATCAAGTGGATTAGCTGTTATTTTATTTAAAATATTATTTAATTCTTCGACATCTTTAACCATTTTAATTGTACCAATTAATCCATCTTGTTCATATTTATTCATATTTGAGAATAATCCTACTTTGCCATCTTTGAAATTATATCCTATTGTTGAATCAACTTTATTAAGCATTTCATTTAATAAACTAGAAACAATTTCACTAGCAAGTTGCCCTCTAGAATAATATTTTTCTATTGATTCATTGTTTTGATTATAATCATAAGTTGCCTCTATAATATTAACAATCGAATCAATGTTAGTATCATTTAATCCACCAACATTATTATTAATTTTATCTTTTAAATCTAGTAATAAATTAGAAACACTATCTAATTTTTGTGCTTCAAAGTTCCAATCAGCATTATTTGTCAAATATTGTATTCTATCTCTTTTTTCTATATTTGAATTACCTAAAATATAATTAGATAACCCAGCATCATTAAATATTCCATATATTATATCACTGGTACAATTTTCAATATTATGCATTAATGCAATTTCTGGTAACATTGTTGAGAAAAGTTTTGTATTTATAGCTGAAGTACTACCTTTATCATTTTTAAAATCTTCAATTGTTTTATCTCCAATAGATTTAAATAAATTAGTTATGTGTTTTATATCATCATTCCATAATGCTACTTTTTCATTAAATAAAATTGTTTTTTTATCAATTAATTTTGCATCAACTGGATTATTAATTTTATCTAAACTATAATTTGTTATTCCTAAATTAATATAAACTGCGTTTACAGCGTTTGCTACTGCACCATGTAATAGATAAGAATTATTAAGACTATTTAATATTTCTTCTACACTATCAGATGATATTTTGTAATAATCATTAATGTTTGTAATCGGATTATTATTTTTATCATCCATATTAACAATCTTACTAAGAGCAGTACACAGTTTAGTAATTTCATTATCCCAATTTAATTTAATATCTTCTCCTTTGTTATTTATTCCTATCTTTACTTCATTTGTAATATCTTTAATTAATGATTTAGCAATTTTTTCATCATTAGCTCCATCACCTATCATTGCTTTTACAGTTGAAGCATCTAAAACATAATAAATAACATCTTCAAAAATTGAAGTATTTGTATCTGTATTTTCTTTATTATTTAAATATGAAGAACTACATTTTGTAAAAATTATGGAATTATGACATCCATGTAAAATATTTTCAATTATTTCTATTTTATTTACACCTGTTTCATCATCTCTAAATTTATAAATACCTTCTCCTTTAAAATTATTTAAGTTAGAAACATTTTCATATAATTCAAATATATTATCTATTTCAATTTTCCTTTTTGTTATTTCTTGATTTCTAGTTGTAACTTTTTGAGTATCAATATTATATTTTGATAAATAGTCATATTCATTTGAAAAAGCTTCAAAATATAATTTTTGAGAATTAATTCCATTAATATTAACTTTTGTATTATTCTTCAAAATTGGTTCAATAGTTGATCTCATCATATAAATATTATTTAAATCTTCTAATAAAATTTTCAAATTTGGGATATTATCATCTAAATTGTTAAATACATTATTAAAATCTAAATTATTATCTTTATCAAAATAATTATCATTGTTAATAATATGTTTTAAAAATATATTTATTTTATCAATAGAACCATTTTCTTGATCCCAATTATTTTCCAAAGAATTACAATCTATTTTTATTTTCATTAAATCTTTTTCATCAGTAATTAATGATGATAAAACATTTTTAGAAAAATCATATACAATATCACCAAATTTATTTTCTAATTCTCCTGTTGAATTTTTTTCTTGAATACATTGTAATTTATATACCGCTTTAAGCATATCGCATAAATCATCTGCACCATCTTTTTCTACTCCATTAATAGAATATGTATATTTTAAAGAATTTAAATTTATATTAGATAAAGAAAAAGATGCACCATTTTCTATTGTGCCGTGTTTATTAGAAATACTTTTCATTAAATCAATTACTTTGCAAAAGTTTTCACTTTCATTATCCCAATTATCAACATTTTCAAAATTAACTTCCACTCCAGCATTTTTAGCAAATGAAGCAAAATATTTATTGCATATATTACCCATAGAATTTTCAATAACTCTAGAAGTGGCAAATGATGTAATTAATGTATCTAATTCTTTAGTGTCTAAATCAGTTAATGATAATTCTGTTCCATTTGGATTAATAAATTTCTTAATTGATTTCATGTTTTTAAGGGATGATAAAGCATTACAAATATTATCTATTTCACCATTTGAATTGTCATTAACCCAACCTGTATTATTTCTTATATTTAATAATTCTTCATCACTTAATTCTTTAAATCCTGCATCTTTTAAATTACCCATTAAACTTTTAATCACTTTTTCAAAATTATTTAATTGGTTTTCTTTAGTGTTATGATTCAATATTTTTGAATTATAAATACCTTCTAAAACATTATTTAAATCACTAGCAAAAGTCGAATTTTCATCAAAAAGTGTTTCAAAAGAAAATCCATTTAAATTATCAGTTAGATTTCCTATATTTGGCATAATATTTAATAATTTATCAAATTCTTGAGCTAAATCAAAATCATTATCATCACTATTAAATGTTAAATCTTTAATAGATAATCCCATGATTTCTTTTTCTCCAAGTAATGAATTCATAATTGGACTTATACTTCTTTTAGCAATGTCCGATTTTCCTAAAAAAGGAGTTATCTTTTTTAATTCATTAATAACATTTTGATCAAAGATATCAAAATTTTCATCAAACTTCAAATTATCATTATTAAAAACGATTGAAACAATATTCAAAAGACTATCAATTTCATTTTTCCAATCATAATCTTTAATTTTACTTATATCATTTATAACATCATTTAAATTATATTTTTTTATTTCTTCATTAGAACTAGTAGCCCATTTTAAAAGAGGTCCTATTTTATCACTTAATAATTTTGAATCTAAAATTCCTTTATATACTTCATTATTATTTTCATCATATACTCCATTAAATAATGAAACAGTATTAATTTTACTAACTCCATCAGATGACATGAATTCATAAGTATTTTCATTTTCTACATATTCACCACTTACAGCATCATGACTTAATAAGAAATCAACAATTTTTTGTCTATTATTTTCATCAATTAAATCATTAATTTTTAAAAACCTTCTATTGTCATTGTTTGTTTTTAATATGTTTGCTTGAGTATTAACAATAGTAGTATCGTCAAATATATAATCTGAAAAATCTGAAATTGTCATTAATGAGTCATAAATTGTTATAAGTTCTTCGCCTATTTTGATATCTTTGTAATCAGCAGGATCTGTTGATAAAATTCCAGAAAAGTCACCTTCATCAAAATAACTAGCAAAACTTGCAAAAAGATATGGCATGATTTGTGTCAAGGCTGATGATTCATCAATTTTTTCAAATGTTTGTTTAAAATAATTATATGAGTCTCTAGTTAATTCATAATTATAAAGTTCTTCTGTATCGAAAAATTTTTCAACAATACCAGTTTGATAAAATGTTTCATAAACTGAAGATAAAGTGTTTAATTCATCGCCCCAATCGATGCTGTTCCAATCAACAGAACTTAAATCAACATAATTTTTTATTGAATCGTTATTAGATGCAATACTTAAGACTACTGGAAATAAAGCTGTTATTAATGGAGAAGAAGATAAAGTATTTAAAGTATTAGTAACAAAAACACTTGATAATGCTTTAATATAATCAATTTGTATATTTGATAAATCAACAATATCTATAACACCTTGTTCCAATCCATCAGCAAGTATTTTACTTATTACACCAACTTCATCAATAAATGAAGATTTATTACCATTTTCATCATAAGTAACTGTTGTTGCAAAATCAATTAAATAAACATCTAAAGATTTTCCATTAATTTTAAATCCTGAAAATACTTTAGCGAATAATGAATTATTATAAGCATTTGCATAATCTGTAATATATTTTGCATTACCTTCTAATTTTTTATCCCCTACTGCTATAACAATTTGATTTGCTACGCTTGAAAAAGGTACAACTAATAAAGAAGTAGTTATTGCAGCTTTTACTGCATAAGTAAAAAAGCCAGCAATTCTTAATTTATGTTTTTTTGTTATTTTTTCACCTAAAATAGGTTTTAAAATTAAATTATAAATAATTGTAGAAATAATAGGTGCAATAATAAACGCAACTATAATGATATGCAATATAAAAACTACAAATGATAAAATTGAAACTGTTAATGCATCACATAATTTTATTGCTTCAGGAGTTAAAGTTGTTCCAGTATTTGATTTTGTCAAATTAATAAGTACTTCTCTTAATGTGTTACCTATTGTTGTTATTTGTATGTTTTCACCATTAATATTAATTGTCGAATTAATAAATTGACCAATATTCAATTCATAATATAAATCAGTAAATTTTATGTTAAAAACAATTACTAATATATATAAAATCGTAGAAACTAGTAATGAAACTAATCCTTTCCAAAATCCTTTTTTTAATCCAATTAATGATTTAATTAAAACAATTAAAGCAATTATGCCTATTGCAATGTTTAAAATTAATGTAATATTCTGTTCATTGACCATATAATAACCACTTTCACTCCTCAATAATATATTACAATATTATATAATGCTTATATAATAAATTTTATCTATAATTTTATTTTTTTATTAAATAAAGCGTTATAAACGCATACTATATTAATTTAAAAATTGCTTCTTTATTAATTTTATTTGATTTTAGACTTTCTATTTATTTAAATTGTTCTTTATTTTATACTATAAATATCGAGGAATAAAAATGGACTCAAAAAATAACGATTTTTATAAAAGAATTATTGTCTTTTTACTTGGATTTGCAGGTTTACAAATTTTTGCAGTAGCTTTACAACTTTTAAACTTTTTTTATTATATATTTTTAACTTTTGATTTAAATTTATTTATTAATAAAGTTAATTTTTCTTTAAATTCAAGTGTTATTATTAATTATAGTATTTATGTTGTTACATTTTTAATTATGATAATAATTATTGGCAATAACAATATTCAAGAAATAATCGCAAAATTTAAAGACAATAAAAATATTAAAGAAGGTTGTATTTTTGGTGTTTTAATTCTTTGTTCAACAATGTTTTATAATATTATTATTCAAAATATTATTCCTAACATTAGTGAAAATCAAAATGAAGATTCGGTTAGAAGCATTATTACTTTAAATCCATTTTTATCAACCATTACTGTAGCAATAATTGGTCCAGTTGTTGAAGAATTAACTTATAGATATGGTTTGTTTGGAACTATTAAAAAGAAATCTAGAAAATTAGCTTATTTTATTACAATTATCTTATTTGGATTAATTCATTTTAGTTTTGATAATTCTACAGCTCAAGAATGGATTATTGAATTAGTAAATTTGCCAAGTTATATGATTGCTGCTGCCATTTTATGTTATGCTTACGATAGAAATGATAGTTTAGCAACTTCAATAATAGCTCATATTTTTAATAACGCTTATTCTGTCTTAATGACTTTATTAATATATTCAAAATAATGAAAAAATATCAAATATTAGATGCTTTTTGGCTTAAAATTATTGCCATGATTACAATGATTATTGATCATTGTGGAGCATATTTTTTTTCTTATTCTTCTCCAACTTATTATATTTTAAGAATTATAGGTAGAATTTCTTTCCCTATTTTTGTTTTTTTAATTACTGAAGGCGTTCATTATTCCAAAAAACCTTTTTTATATTTTCTTAGATTGTTTATTTTAGATATCATAACTAATCTTGGTGAATTCATTTTTTTGCATCAATATGAAGGTTCTGTTTTATTAACATTTGTTTTAGGTGGATTATCTATTTATCTTTTAGATAGTAAAAAAATATATCAAAAATTTTTTTCAATTATACCTATAACGATAGGTATATTAACCGGATTTAGTTTTTTTCCTATAAGAATGCAATATGGTCCTTATGGTTTATTTCTTATTTTATTATTTTATTTTTCAAAAAAATTAATTATATTTATAAATAATAAATTTTCATTATTTTCAAATGATGATTTT
>CAJKZK010000020.1 GCA_905204225.1 uncultured Bacillota bacterium | reverse complement strand
ATATGTAATTTATTATGTTTTATATATTAAAATTTCTTTATTTATATTAAAAAAGTATTTATTTTAGACGTTATATGGTAAAATACTTTTGCAACTATTTAAGGAGGCTTTTTGATGATCGTTGATAAATCCACAAAATATGGAAAGATTGACATTTCTTTAGAAGCAATATCTAGTGCTGCTGCAAATGCTGCTGAACAATGTTATGGTGTTGTAGGAATGGCTACAAATAAGTCTTTTAACGATATTGAAAATTATTTTAGAAAAAATAATGTTATTCAAGGTGTAGTTGTTAGAAGGAACAATAAAGCTAGTTCCTATGAAATTGATATTTTTATAATTGTTGCTTATGGTGTACGTATTACTGAAGTTGTTACTGAAGTACAAAAGAAAGTAAAATACGACTTAGAGCAAAAATTCAATATTAAATTTAAGGCAATCAATGTCTATGTCCAAGGTATTAAAAATATCTAAGGTCGGAGGTTTTATACATGAAATTAATTAATGGATTAACTCTTAAAGAAATGATTATTTCTGGAGCAAACAATCTTTTTAATTGTTATCCAGAAGTAGATGCATTAAATGTTTTTCCAGTTCCAGATGGTGATACAGGTACAAATATGAACCTTACAATTTCTTCTGGGGCAAAAGAAGTCGCTAATAGAAATGATGTTAGTGTATATGATATTTCAAAAGCTTTTTCAAAAGGTTTATTAATGGGTGCTAGAGGAAATTCTGGGGTTATTTTATCTCAAATTTTCCGTGGATTTTCCATGTCTTTAGAAGGAAAAGAAACTATTAACGCTGTTGATTTAGCAGAAGCTTTTGTTTCTGGTAAAAATGTTGCTTATAAAGCAGTCATGAGACCAGTAGAAGGAACAATTTTAACTGTTATTCGTGAATCAAGTGAATTGTTAAATGAAAAAGTTGAACCAAGTTGGACTATTGAAAAATGTTTCGATGTTTTACTTAAAGAAGCTAAAGCATCATTAAATAGAACACCTGATTTATTACCTGTTCTTAAAGAAGTTGGTGTTGTCGATTCAGGTGGGACTGGTTTAGTTAAAATTCTTGAAGGATTCCAACAAGCTGTTTTGGGTAATGTTATTGAAAAAAATATGGCAACTGTTACTGAAAACGAAACTCAAGCAGCAGGTGCTGAAATGGAAGGTAAAGAATTTGGATATTGTACTGAATTTTTATTAAGAATACCTGAAAATCCTTCTGAAGCAGGTAAAAAACCTTTTGTTGAAAAAAGATTTTCTTCTGTTTTGTCTACTCATGGTAATTCAATAGTTATTGTTAGAGATGACGATATTGTTAAAGTTCATGTTCATACTTTGATGCCTGGATATTTATTAAATTACGCTCAACAATTTGGTGAATTTGTAAAAATTAAAATCGAAAATATGTCTGAACAACATACTGAATTAGCAAATAATGGTAAAGCTCCTGAAGCAAAAAAGCAAGAACAAAAAGAATATGGTATAATTGCTGTTGCTGCAGGTAAAGGAGTAGAAGAATTATTTAAAGAATATAGAGTAGATTATGTTGTCACTGGTGGACAAACAATGAACCCTTCTACTGATGATTTTATTAAAGCAATTAAACAAGTTAATGCTAAAAAAGTCTTTATTTTACCTAACAATTCAAATATTATTATGGCTGCAAATCAAGCATGTGAAGTATGTGATGATGGAGTAGAAGCAAGAGTTATTCCTACTAAAACTATTCCACAAGGATTGACTGCATGTATGATGTTTAATCCTGAAGAAGATTTTGATGCTAATACTAATGAAATGACTGCTTCAATTGATAGTGTTAAATCTGGACAAGTAACATTTGCAATTAAAGATACTACAATTGATGGAGTAGAAATAAAGAAAGATGAGTTTATTGGTATTTCTAATAAAACAATTCTTTGTTCTAATCCAGATAAGATTCAAACAACTATTGAAACTATTGAATCAATGATTGATGATTATTCGTCAATAGTTACTATATTAGTTGGTGAAGATGTTACTGAAGAAGAAGTTAATAAATTATCATCTTATTTAACTGATAAATATCAAGATATTGAATTTGATATTAAAAATGGAAATCAACCGGTATATTCGTTTATTATTGGTGTTGAATAAAAAAATGCTCCCACTTAGATGGGAGCTTTTTAAAAGTGAAAAAAATGGAGACAAAAATGAAACTTTTAACAACTTCTAAAAATCTTATTGAGAGTTTAAATAAAATAAATATCTTTACTAGTGAAGATGTTTTAAATCATCTTCCATTTCGATATGAAGATATGTCATATACCGATGACACATTTTTGTTAGATAATCAAAAAGTAACAATTTTAGGAAAGTTAGTTGCTAATCCAAAATTAGCAAAAATTCCTAAATTTGATATAATCACATTTTATTTTGTCTCTACAAAAAACAAATTTTATAGTGTAAAAATATTTAATCGTTCTTATTTAATGAAAACTTTAATTTTAGGTGAAGAATTTACAATTATAGGCACATATAATTCTAAAAAAAATGAAATAGTTGCTTCTAGTATTGTTAAAGGTAAAATAGAACAAAATAAAGCTTTAAGAGGTGTTTATCATTTACCAAGTGATGTATCTTCTACAACTTATAGAAAATTAGTTGAAAGAACTTTTATCAAATGCCAAGAATATATAATAGATGAAATACCTCAAGTATTAAAAAATAAATATCGCTTATTAGATAAAAAAGATGCATTAAAAAAAGTACATTTACCAGAAAATGAAAATGATATTAATTTAGGTATGAGAACATTAAAATATCATGAATGTCTTTTATATTGCCTTAAAAATCAAATTATTCGTGGTGAAAATAAAAGAATTATTATTAATGGCAAAGGTGAAGAAATAAATGGAAAAAAAGTAAATGATTTTATAATTAATTTACCTTTTAAATTAACTAAAGATCAAATAAAAGCAATAAGAGAAATAATTATTGATATGAATAAAAAAGAATTGATGTATAGATTACTTCAAGGCGATGTTGGTACTGGTAAAACAATTGTTTCAGCAGTTAGTTTATATGGAAATTATCTTCGTCATAAAGTAGGTGCATTCATGGTTCCTACTGATTCTTTAGCTAGACAACAATATGAATATTTAAATAAATTGTTTTCTTCTTACAATATTAAAGTAGGATTATTAATAGGTTCATTAACTTTAAAAGAAAAAAATATCATTAAGGAGCAATTAAAAAATGGTCTTATTGATGTTATAGTTGGAACACATGCTTTATTTTCTAATGATGTTGAATATAGTTCTTTAGGTTTAGCAATTATTGATGAACAACATAGATTTGGTGTTAATCAAAGAAATGAATTGATTTCTAAAGATGATAGTTGTGATTTATTATTAATGTCTGCTACTCCAATTCCAAGAACCTTATCTTTATCTATATATGGAGATTTAGATATTTCTACATTAAGCGTCTTTCCAAATGATAAAAGAAAAGTTATTACTAAAATTGTTAATTCTCAATCAATGGAGATATTTTCTACAATTAATGATTGTTTAGAAAATAAAAGACAAGTTTTTATTGTTGCTCCAAAAATTAAAGATGTAGATAGTTCTTTAACTTCGGCTGAAAAATTATATGATATGTTTTCTACTTTATATCACGAACAAGTTAATATTTTACATGGTAAAATGAAAAGTGAAGAAAAAGAAAATTTATTAAAAAGATTTATTAATAAAGATTTTTTAATTTTGGTTTCAACTACTGTTATTGAACTTGGTATCAATGTTTTATCAGCAGGGGCTATAATTATTTATTCATCATCACATTTTGGCTTAGCTTCACTTCACCAATTAAGAGGTAGAGTGGGTAGAGATGGCCAAAATGCAATTTGTTTATTAGTAAATGATAATGTTAGTGATCAAAGATTAAAAATATTAGAAGATTCTCAAGATGGATTTTATATTGCTGAAATGGATATGAAATTAAGAGGCCCTGGTGATACAATAGGAGTGGCACAATCTGGATTTCCTAGTTTTTCATGTTTAAATATTGTTGATGATTTTAAAATGTTTGAATGTGCTAGAGATGATGCAAATGTTATTTTAAATAACAAAAATGATAATAATTATGAAAAATATTATACATACGCTTTAAATAAAATAAATGAAGATAAAGATATCGTCTTGTTTGATTAAGATATTGTTATTAATTATATACTATTTTGATATAATAAAAAAAAGGAGCTGAAAAATATGTTAAAAATTGCTGTTGATTGTATGGGTAGTGATAATGGTAGTGAAGTTATTGTTGCCGCGATAAATGAATTCTTAAATGAAAAAAAAGATGTAGTTATATATGCTTGTGGAAATGAAAAAGAATTAGAAGCTTTAAAATCTAATCCTAGAATAAAAATTTTCAATACAACAGAAGTTGTACCAATGGAATGTGGGGCCTTACAAGTGATGAGAATGAAAGATTCTTCTATGATGAAAGTCTTTTCTTTATATAAAGAAGAAAATCTTGATGCAGCAGTTTCAGCAGGATCTACAGGTGGATTTTTATCTTTAGCAACTTTAAAATTAAAATTAATTGATAATGTAGAAAGAGCAGCTTTAATATCTCCTTTTCCTACAAAAGTAGAAAATAAACCAGTTGTTGTATTAGACATAGGTGCTTCTAATGAAAATACACCTACTCAATTATTTCAATTTGCAAAAATGGGTAGAATATATTCACAAAATATATTTAACGTTAAAGAACCAAAAGTATATTTGTTAAGTAATGGAACAGAAGATAAAAAAGGTTCTCCAGTGACTAAAGAAGCTTTTAAATTATTAAAAGCTAATAATTTTCCTTCTTTTGAAGGCAATATGGAAGCAAGAGATGGCTTAAGTGGAAAAGCAGATGTTTTAATAGCAGATGGGTTTACAGGTAATGTTTTCTTAAAAGCTACTGAAGGTGTAGCAAAAATGATGTCTCAAATGATTAAAGATGCTTTTCATAGAAATTTTATTTCTTTAGTAGGTGGATTATTTGCCAAAAAAGGATTTGACGAATTAAAACATAAAATGGATTATAAATCTTTTGGAGGAGCAATTTTATTAGGAGTTAATGGAGTTGTTATTAAAGCTCATGGTAATTCTAATACTTATGCTTTTAAAAAAGCTCTTGAATTAGCATATAATATGGCTAATACAAATATCGTTGAAAAAATAAAAGAAGGTTTTAAAGATGGAACTAATTGATGTTTTAAATAATTTTGATATTAAGCCTCATAAAATAGAATATTATGAAGAAGCTTTCACTCATTCTTCTTACGCTAATGAAGTAAAAAATGGTGTTGTTGATTATGAAAGAATAGAATTTATTGGTGATGGTGTTTTAGATTTAATTGTTGCTGATTTAATTTTTAATTTATATCCAAATATGCCACAAGGATTAATGACAAAATTAAGAGCCCAAGTAGTATGTTCTACAACATTAGCTTCTTATTCTAAAAAATTAGGCTTTGGAGAAATAATTAAATTAGGAAAAGGTCAAATAAAAGAAGGTGCAAATCAAAAAATTCTTGAAGATGTTTTTGAATCTTTTATAGGGGCTACTTACTTAGATCAAGGTTATAATTTTGTTAAAGAATTAATTACAAAAATTGTTATTGATGATATAAAATATTTTGATATTGATTTATTAACTGATTATAAATCTAAATTACAAGAATTATTACAAGCTAATTATCGTGGCAATATTAAATATGAAGTAATTAATGAAACTGGACCTGCTCAAGATAAAACTTTTTATGTTGAAGTATATATGGTTATGTTAGATAAATCAGTTTTAAAATTAGGAAAAGGTTCTGGAAAAAACATGAAATTAGCAGAAGAAGATGCTGCTAGAGATGCATTAACTAAGAAAGCAGGTATTTAATATGGGATTATTTAAATTTTTAAAAGAAAAAATTGCAGGTAAATCAACTGCTCAAAAAGAAAAATATGTTACAGGTTTAGATAAGTCAAGGAAAAATTTTTCATCAAAATTAAAAGCTTTAACAAGTAGATATCAAAAAGTAAATGAAGAATATTTTGAAGAATTAGAACAAATATTAATTGAAGCTGATGTTGGAGTAAATCTAACTTTAGAAATTGTTGATGCTACTAAAAAAGAAACAATGGAACAAGGAATTACTGATCCAAATCAAATCAATGAATTATTAGTGGATAAAATGTTTGTTTCTTATGCTCAACAAGGTTCAGATATTGTTAATGAAATTAATTTTCAAAAAGATGGACCTACTGTTTTACTTGTAGTTGGTGTTAATGGTGTGGGTAAAACTACTACTATAGCTAAACTTGCTTATAGATATCAAAGACAAGGAAAAAAAGTTTTACTTGTTGCAGGAGATACTTTTAGAGCGGGTGCTACTGAACAATTAAAAGTTTGGGCTGAAAGATTAAAATGTGAAATAGTTACAGGTAAAGAAAATCAAGATCCAGCTTCTGTTTGTTATGATGGAATAAAAAAAGCAAAAGAAGATCATGTTGATTTAGTAATTTGTGATACAGCAGGAAGATTACAAAATAAAACTAATTTAATGAATGAATTATCTAAAATGAAAAGAGTCATTCAAAAAGAAATTCCAACTGGTCCACATGAAATATTTTTAATTATTGATGCAAATACTGGGCAAAATGGAGTTATTCAAGCTAAAGCATTTAAAGAATGTACTGATTTAACAGGTGTTGTTATTACTAAAATGGACGGCACTTCTAAAGGTGGTATTATTTTAGCAATAAGAGATGAATTAGGAGTTCCTGTAAGATTTATTGGTTTGGGTGAAAAAATGGAAGATTTAGAAGAATTTGATTTAGATCAATATTTATATGGACTTTGTTTAGGTGATGAAAATGAGAACTAGTTCTATTATTTATTTAGTATTATTATTAGCTTTTCAAATTATTTTGCAATATGTTTTAATTTATTTTGGAATAACTGGTATTTGGTATTATATAGTTTTTGATTTAATTTTAGCAATAGTTTTCTCTTTATTAGATTTTAGAGGTAGAGAAAAAATAAGAAATCCTGAATTCCATAAGACATTAGCAATTTATTTTGTTATATTAATGGTAGTTTCTTTATTATTTTGGATTATTTAAGATGGATGAAATTGAAAAAAATATTTTAGTTAATGAATTATTTGATATTTATGGTGAATTGCTTTCAAAAACTCAGCAAAAAATGATAAAGCTATATTACAATATGGATTTGTCTTTGACTGAAATTGCTGAGCAAGAAAATGTTTCAAGAAATGCTGTTCATGATGCGTTAAAAAAAGGAATAGAAAGTTTATCTTTTTTTGAAGATAAATTACATTTACTTAGCAAAAAAAATAATTTACATAAAAGATTATCTTTATTAGAAAAAGAAATTTCTAAAGAAGATTATAAAAGAGTATTAAATATATTTAAGGAGGACGAATAATGGCTTTTGAATCATTATCAGATCGTTTAACTGGTATTATTAAAAAAATAAGTGGTCAAGCATATCTTACTGAAGCAAATATGAATGATATGCTAAAAGAAATTAGAATAGCTTTGTTAGAAGCTGATGTTAATTTTAAAGTTGTTAAAGAATTTACTGCATCAGTTAAAGAAAAAGCAATAGGACAAAAAGTATTTAATAAAGTTAGTCCAGGCCAAATGTTAGTAAAAATTGTTCACGATGAAATTGAACAGCTTTTAGGTGCAGATCAATGTGATTTAATTTTTGCTCCTCAAGGAAAACCAACTATTATTATGATGTGTGGTTTACAAGGCTCTGGTAAAACTACTACTTCTGGTAAGCTTGCTAGATTATTAAAAAGGAAATTTGCTAAAAAAGTTTTATTAGTAGCAGGAGACGTTTATCGTCCTGCGGCTATTGATCAATTATGTACAATTGGAAAACAAATTGATGTTGATGTATTTACTTTAGGTGATAAAGTTGATCCAGTAGAAATATCAAAAAGAGCGGTTAAAAAAGCTAATGAAGAACATTATGATGTAGTTATTATTGATACAGCAGGTCGTCTTCAAATCGATGAAAAATTAATGAATGAATTAGTTAATATCGAAAAAGAAGTTCATCCTAATGAGATATTATTATTAGTTGACGCTATGGCAGGTCAAGAAGCAGTTAATGTTGCTCAAGCATTTAATGATAAATTAAAATTAACTGGTATGGTTATGTCTAAGCTTGATGGTGATTCTCGTGGTGGAGCAGCTTTATCAATTAAACATTTAACAGGTGTTCCAATTAAATATATTGGTGTTGGTGAAAAATTAGAAGATTTAGAAGTTTTCCATCCAGATAGAATGGCTGATAGAATTTTAGGAATGGGTGATGTTGTTTCTTTAGTTGAAACAGTTAGTGAAGAAATTGATGAAAAACAAGCTAAAAAAGCTGCTAATAAAATGATGTCTGGAACATTTGATTTAAATGATATGCTTGCTCAAATGGAACAATTTAATAAAATATCAATGTCTAAAATTCTTAAATTAATTCCTGGTATGCCAAAAATATCTGATGAAGATCAACAAAAAGCTCAAAAACAAATTAAAAAAACAAAAGCAATTATTTGTTCTATGACACCAGAAGAAAGAAGCCATCCAGAAATATTAAGAAATTCTCGTAAATTAAGAATTGCAAGTGGAAGTGGAACAACATCAGCTGATATTAATCGATTATTAAATCAATTTGAGGAAATGAAAAAAATGATGAAACAAATGCCTCAAATGATGAAAAGTGGAAAATTTCCAAATATGAAATAAAAATGAGAACTAAATTTCTCATTTTTTTATTTAGAACATAATTTGACAAAACTCCTTTTATAAATGTATAATCAATTTGATAAAGGAAATTTTAAAAGTAATGATTAATGTAATTGTAGTTGAAGACAATATAGATGATGCCAATGCTTTAAAAAATTGTATTAATCAATATGGTGAAGAATATCATAAACATTTTATAATTAATCATTATAATGATGGTAATGTGTTTTTAAATAATTATACAGGAACTGATATTTTATTTTTAGATATTATGCTTCCTGGAGTTGATGGAATGACTATAGCAGAAAAAATTAGAGAAAAAGACGATAATGTAATTATTGTTTTTGTAACTAATATGTTACAAATGGCTATTAAAGGTTATTCAGTTAGAGCGTTTGATTTTGTTATTAAACCAATTTCATATAATGCTTTTAAATTAAGATTTACTGATATTTTAAAATTAATAGAAAAAAATCAAGGAAAAGAATTATGGATTTCTAATAAAAATGGAAAAGTAAAGATTAATTCTACAAGAATATTATATGTTGAAATAATCCAACATATCTTAATTTATCATACTTTGGATGGTGAATATAAAAGTACAGGAACCTTATTACATCTTCAAGAGATATTAAAAGATGAACCATTTTCTATGTGTAATAGATGTTATTTTGTAAATTTAATTTATGTTACTAGTGTAGTAAATCAAGATGTGATAGTAGAAGATAAATATTTACCGATTTCAAGAACAAAAAGAAAATCATTTTTAAAAGATTTAAATGATTATATTGCTATGTATGGAAGAGGTAAATAATGTCATATATATCTTTTTATAAAATAATTTTTATTATTGAACTTTTAATTGCTGAATATTTGTTTTCACATAACTTAAGAAAAAGAAACAAATTTTATTTAAGATTAATTTTAGGCTTAGTTGTATTATTTGGTATTTCTTTTATTCCATTATCAACTGATAATTTCATTTTAAATAGTGTTGAATTTTTTGTTTTATTTTGGTTTTCACTTTTTCTTGTTTGGTTATGTTATGAAGAAAGTTTCTTTAATATTTTATTTTGTTGTATGGCTGGTTATACCACTCAACATTTTGCTTATGAAATCACTAATTTAATGCTTTGTTTAGTAGAACAAGGAATAAGTCCATTACTTGGCATGTATAGTAATTCAATTATTGATTTTTCTAGTTTTGATAAAAGAACGATTTTCTCTATAACTTTATATTTAATATGTTATTTTATTTCTTATTGGGTAATATATTTATTATTTGCTAAAAGAATAAAAAAAGGAATTGATTTAAAAATCAATAATTTAATTTTATTAGGTTTAATTTTTGCAGGAGCTTTTTGTAATATTATTATTGGCTCAATGACTATTCATTATATGTCTAAAGATTTTATAGGGATGGTGATTAATTTTATTACAAATGGATTATGTTGTATTTTATTGCTTGTATGTCAATTTAATCAATTAACCACTAAAGAAACAAAAAGAGAACTTGATATTTTACAAATGATGTGGATACAAGAAAAACAACATTATCAGTTATTACAAGAAAATATAGATTTAATTAATATTAAATGTCATGATATGAAACATAAAATTAGGTTATTAACAAATGGTAAAAATTTTTCTAATGAAGAAATAGAAAGTATTGATAAATCTATAACAATTTACGATAGTTCACTTAAAACAGGTAATGAAGCATTAGATGTTATATTAACTGAAAAAGCTTTTATTTGTAATGAAAAAAATGTTAAATTTACTTGTGTAATTGATGGAACTTTAATTTCTTTTATTAATGAAACTGATATATTTTCTTTGTTTGGAAATATTATGGATAATGCTTTAAATGCAACATTAAAAATGGATAACATTGATGAAAGATTTATAAATCTTAAAATTAATAAAGAAAAAGATTTTATTTCTATTAATATAAAAAATTCGTTTAAAGGCAAAATAAATCTTGATAAAGATGGGCTTCCTATTACTGATAATGTTGATAAAAATTATCATGGATTTGGAATGAAAAGTATTTCATATATGGTTGAAAAATATCATGGAAATTTATCTATTGCTATAAATGATAACATTTTTAATCTAAATATTTTATTTTTAAACAAAACTGCATAATAAGAAATTAAATATACCACATGAGTATTTAATATTGACTAAAAGCGCTTTACAAAGTAATTTTTCATTATCAAAAATTAAAATTTTTGTAAAGGAGGCAAATGTGAAACACAATTTTAATTATAAAGAATTAATGAAAAAATTACCTTTTGGAATCATCTGTGGATCTAATGGTATTATTGCATTTTTTTCATTAATTGGTACTGTAATTTCTTATGTTATTTTATCTGGAATTGCAGCTCAAACAAATAAAACTATAACGTTATTTGAAAATTGGTGGCAAACTTTGTTATTTGTTGTATGTGTTATCTCTACAACGCTTATGATTGTTACTTTTGTTTTATTTATTTTAAAAACAAAAAATAATAAACAAAATGAAAATAATGATTAAGCTAACAAAAACCATAAATCTATTTTTTCATGTTCGGTATGGACAATGTTAACAATCTTTTTTACTTTGTTAACAACTTTCTTTAGCGTAGGAACAAGTATTGCTCTTGATAATGCGGCGCCTATTAATAAAACTTTAGGAGTTGATGCTTATGTTAAAGTTCAAACAGGCCAAGGAGCAGGAGAAAAAGCAGAAAGATTTTCTTCAGATTTTATTGAAAAAACTGCTGATGGAAAACCTATTTATCAAACTGATTCAAGTGGTAATAAGTCTACTATTAAAAACAATAAAACAATGCGTGAAAATTCTAAAAAAGTATCTGAACAAGTTGCTGTTGAGGGTACAGTTTTATTGTGGAATAATAATGAAGCATTGCCATTACAAACAACTGATAAAATAAGCTTATTTGGAATTGCTAGTGCAAAAGATAAATATGCAGTAAGTGGTTATGGATCTGGTGAAATAAAAACAACCCCTACTGATGAAAAATTATCTACTGCTTTAGAAAATAAAGGATTTTCTATCAATAAAAAATTAGATGAAAGATATGAATATTTTACTGATGAAAATATTAAAAAAGGCAATTTCAATTATGGACTTCATGCTGGAAGATGGCCAAATAGCAATTTTAAACCAGTATATTGTACTAATGAAGTTCCTTGGAATGAAGTAGAATCTATTGCTAATGAAACGCTTGATACATATAGTACAGCAGTGTATGTTATTTCAAGAAGAGCTGGTGAAGATCAAGATATCATAGATAATATTGAAAATAATGAAACTGATGTCGATGGAGGAATGAATCATCTTGAATTAAGTAAAGATGAAGCAGAAGTTCTTTTAAAATTAGCAGAAAAGAAACAAGCAGGTTCACTTAAGAAAATTATTGTTTTATTAAATACTGCTAATCCTCTTCAATTTAAAGAAATAATAAAAGACAAATATTCAATAGATGCTTGTGTTTGGACTGGTATTGGTGGAACCGAATCTTTAGTGCAAGTAGCAGATGTTTTATCTAATTCTAATTATATTACTTCTGGTCATGCTCCAGATACTTTATTAATGGATAATCATTTAGCACCTGCAACTGTAAATTTTGGTGACTATACTTGGACTAATGATGATATTAAAGAAAAACTTAAAGATTTACCATATTTAAATGATGAATATAAATATTATTATCAAACTCATAATTTAAAATATATGGTTTATCAAGAAGGTATATATGTTGGCTATAAATATTTTGAAACTAGATATGAAGATTATGTTATAAATAGAAATAACGCTAACGGAAGTAATGGTAGTTTTAATAATAATAATTGGAATTATAAAAATGAAGTTGCTTTTCCTTTTGGCTATGGTTTATCATATACAGAATTTGAAAGAACTAATCCAACTTTTATAGAAAATGAAAATGATTATAATGTTTCATTGAATATTAAAAATATTGGAACAAAATATGCTGGAAAAGATGTTTTACAAGTATATTTATCAAAACCATATACAGATTACGATAAACAAAATGGTGTTGAAAAAGCTAGTGTTGAATTAGTAGGTTTTGCTAAAACAGATGTATTACAAACAAATGGTGAAGAATCATTAAATGTAACAATTGATAAAGAATCTTTAAAAACATATGATTCATATGGTAAAAAAACTTATATCTTAGAAAAAGGTGATTATTATTTAGCTATTGGTACTGATGCTCATGATGCAAATAATAATATCTTAGCTAAAAAAGGATATACACCTAGTAATACTGATAATCGTATGGATAGTAAAGGTAATCCAGAAATGGTTTATAAAATTACTATTGATAATGATGATTTTGAAAAATATTCAAAAAATGATAAAGATGTTGAAATTACTAATAGATTTGATGATGCTGATCTAAATTTATATTCTGGTACTAAAGATGATCAAAATATTAAATATTTATCACGTTCTAATTGGCAAGATACATATCCATTAAAACCTGTAAATTTAAAATGTGAAAATGAAACAATGGTTTATGATATGCAATATGGCCATGAAGTAAAAGTCAAAGATGGTGATGTAATGCCTAAATATGAAACTATTACTTCATCTACTGGTGCCTTAAATTTAGCAATGCTTGAAGACTATGATTATAATAATCCATTATGGGAAGACTTGCTTAATCAAATGAGCTTTAAAGAGCAAGTTATCATGATGAATTATGGTATGGGTTTATTAGCAGGTGCAGAAACAATTGGAGCACCTGGATTAAAAGCTACTGATGGACCACAAGGTTTATATCATACAAAATATGCTTTCCCATCACCTACTATGAGTGCTGCTAGTTTTAATACTGAATTAGTTAAAAAACTTGGTAATGCATATGCTCATGAAGCATTACATTCAGGATATACAATGGTATATGCTCCAGGTGGAAATATACATAGAACTTTATATTCAGGAAGAAATTTTGAATATTATTCTGAAGATGGTGTTTTAGGCGGAAAAATGCTTGCAAGTCAAGTTAAAGGAATGAGAGAAAAAGGTATTATTGTTTGCTCTAAACATTTCGCTTTTAATGATCAAGAAACAAATAGATATGGTGTAGCAACTTTCTTTAATGAACAAAGTGCTAGAGAAATATATTTAAAAGTCTTTGAAATTGGCGTTAGAGAAGGAAATATGAATGGTTTAATGTCATCCTTTAATAGAATTGGTTGTACATGGACTGGTAGACATCATGGCTTATTAACAGATATTTTAAGAAATGAATGGGGATTTATTGGTATTGTTGAAACTGATGCATGTTCAGGAGCACCTACTACTCCTCATATGGAAGATAAGTGGGCTGTTGCAGAAGGCTTAGTAGCTGGAAATGATGTTTGGATGTCTAGAGGCTCTGATAGTATGCTTAATGATAGTAAAAATAATCCAACTGTTATGTTAGCATTAAGAGAAGCATGTCATAGAGTTTTATATACTCAACTTCATAGTGCTGCTATAAACGGAATAACTGTTAATACTAAAATGATTAAAATAACACCATGGTGGGAATCAACATTGTATTTAATTACAACCTTAATGGTCGTTGGAATGTCAGTATCATTAATTATGTCTGTATTAAGTTTTATTAATAAATGCAAAAAGAAGAAGATAGATACAAAACAAGACAATACAAAAGTTGAAAAACCAAAAAAATTTAATACTAAGACTGTAAATATTATTACAAGTAGCACTATTGCTTTTGTGTTTGCTATAAGTGGTACAGTTTCTTCTCTAGTATATTTTGCACCTAATCCAGATTTGAAAAATTATGCTGCACCTGGAGAACTTCATGAATGTGTAAGTCATTGCCCTGTATGTGGAAATTGTACAAATTATGAATGTGAAGATCCAGTATGTTCTAATAAATGTAAATGTACTTCAATATCTATTGAAGCAGAATCTGATTATGTTGAAAGAATAGATGGTACTGCTACATGGGGTGGAATGCATGTAGGACATGATGAAACTAGAAATCTTAATTATGTAGCAGGATTAGATGGTAATGCTAATGCAAAAATTAATTTTAAATTCCTTGCTGAAACTGAAGGAAGAACATTATTGAACGCTACTATAAGAAGAAGACCTTGGAATTTTAATATTCAAGAATTCCTTAATGTTTATATTAATGATGAAAAAATTGATTATGAAACAACATTACCTGGAACATGTGAAAATGCTACATATCATACTGATGATGGTACTGATGGTAAAGGTGATTTCTATTCATTTGATATTAAGAATTTTGAAACTAAAAAAGGTTTAAATGTTATTTCTTTTGTTGTTAATGAAAAGAGTGGTGGTCAATGTCCTAATTTTGATAAAATTGATCTTATTTCTTCTAGTGTAATAAAAGAATATCAACATATTTGTGATAGTAAATGCTTAGTATGTGGTAAATGTACTAATTATGAATGTACTGATGATATTGTATGTTTAGAAAAATGTGAATGTACTAATTTAGTTGTTGAAGCAGAATCTAATTATGTTGAAAGAACTAAAAAAGATGGAACACCATTAAATCTTGGTAAGAGTGAAGATGAACAAATTGAATTTGTTAAAGATTTAAATAGTAATGGTGGAGCTAAAGTTACTTTCAAAGTAATATCTGAAAAAGCAGGTAAATCTTTATTGAAAGCAACATTAAGAATGATGCCATGGGAATTCTTATTACAACAATATGTTGGTTTACAAGTTAATGGAGAAGAAGTTGAATATTCAAGTAAATTACCTAAAGATGAAGATGCAAGTCACGATACTCCATCAAAATGTGATTTTACAACTGTTAATTTATCACTCATTGATATTAAAGAAGGTATAAACACAATAACTATTTATGTTAAAGAAACAACTTATCCTCAATGTCCAGATATAGATAAAATCAGTTTATTTAGCAATGTTCCACTTATTGAATCAACTCATTTATGTGAAAGTAAATGTTCTTTATGTGGTAAATGTACTGATTTAAGTTGTGACAATATTGTCTGTTTAGAAAAATGTGAATGTAAAGAAACTATTATTGAAGCAGAATCAACAACAGTCGATAAATTTGATAAAAATAATAATAGTTTAAATATCGGTATTGAAAACGATATTACATTTATTAAAGATTTAAATGGTAATGGTGGCGCTACTATAAGATTTAAGTTTGATGCTAATAATGAAGGAAAAGCATTATTAAAAGCTAATTTAAGAATGATGCCATGGGTATTTAGCTTAAATCAATATGTAGATATTTATGTTAATGATGAATTACTTACTTATTCTTGTTCATTACCAAAAGATGAAAATACAAGTCATGATACTCCATCAAAATGTGATTTTGTGACAGTAGATATTGCTACTATTGATTTATTACAAGGAACAAATATTGTTACTTTTGTAGTAAAAGATGGAACTTATCCACAATGTCCTGATTTTGATAAAGTAATGTTTGTAGGACCTATTGAAATAAGTGAATATTCTCATGTTTGTAATAGTAAATGTCCAGAATGTGGTAAATGCACTAATAAAGATTGTACTGATAAAATTGTATGTTTAGAAAAATGTGAATGTAAGAAAACAATTATTGAAGCTGAAAGTGATAGTGTTATTATCACTCAAGCAGAAAATCCTTTATGGGGAGGAGTTTCAAAAGGTGTTTATTCTGATACAAATACTGGATATTTAAAAGTAGAAAATGATAATGCAGGATCTAGCTTTACATTTAATATAACTTCTGATAAAGAAGGATTAGCAACTTTATATGTATATGTAACTCCTAAAAAATATGAAGATTATAAACTAAATCAACAATCTGATTTAATAATTAATGACACTCAAATAACTTATGAAAGTGAAACAGTTCTCAAAGATGAAACATTAGAAGATAATCATTGGGCTACATACTTTAGAAGAATTAAAGTTGCTAGAATCTCATTAAAAGAAGGGAATAATACAATAACATTTAAAACTAAAGGTTGGCATGGATTAATGATGGATAAAATTGAACTTTATAGTGATGCCATTATTAATGAAAAATAAAAGAGGAAAAAAATATGAAAGAATATAAAAAACCAATAATTAATGAAAAAGAAATAATGTTAGATGACATAATTCTTGTTTCAAGTACAGAAAAAAATAATCTATTTGATTTTGATGAAGAATTATAGGAGGAATAAAATAATGAAAAAAACAATAAAATTAATATTTTGTTTAGGATCATTAATGTCATTATTAAATATCAATGCTACTAAAAATAACGATTTTTTAGAAACAACATTATTAGATAATAATGAAAAAATATCTTTAATTGGAAAAAGAAATGCAACTTCAGAAAGCTTAGAAACATCTAAAATGTTTACTCAAGTTGGATTGAAAAACGGTGATTATTATTTACGTTTTGCTACTGCAATTAAAGTTAATGATAATTTAGACAATATTAGTACATTAAATTATACTAGAATTATAGAAGATAATACTAAAACAGCCGAAGCTAAAACTGTATATTACGGTATTGCTTCAGGTGAAAATACATATTATTATAATGGATCAGAATTAACTGATGATGTAACATTTAAAGGGCAATATCTTTGGACTTGTTACACAATTAAATTTAAAAACGCAAGTGTCTCTAATTATTTAGAAAAAAACATTCAATTGAAATTATTTATTAATGGTAAAGAAGAAGCTACTACAACAACTACTTTATTAGATAATATGAATAAATTTTCATTTGAAGCAGAATCTGATAGTGTAACTATTAAACAAATAGATGAACCAAAATGGGGTGGAATTACAACTAATGGAACTACTAATGGTATAGGAAGATTGAAAGTTGAAAACGATAACAAAGGAGCTTCTTTTACATTTAATATTAATAGTGAATATGAAACATATTTAATGAGCTCAGTTTATGTTACACCATTTAAGTATAATTATTATTTACATAATGAATATTCTTTAACTGTTAATAATGAAATAATTGATTATCAAACAAAAGAGATTGAAAATGTAGGAAAAGATGAAACACTTTATGATGGAGTATGGGCAAAGCAATTTGTTAAAGTTGATATTGGTATGCTTCATTTAGTTCAAGGTAATAATACAATAACATTTACTTCTAAATCTTCTGCAGGATTAATAATGGATAAAATTGAATTTGCTGGCTTAGCTAATTTAAAAGAATTTGGTTATGAATGTGTGATTGAAGCAGAATCTGATAGTGTAACTATTAAACAAATAGATGAACCAAAATGGGGCGGAATTACAACTAATGGTGCTACTAATGGTATAGGAAGATTAAAAGTTGAAAACGATAACAAAGGAGCTTCTTTTACATTTAACGTTAATTCTGAATCAGATGTAGAAGCTAATTTAACAACCTATGTCACACCAAAAAAATTTGATTATTATTTACATAATGATTATTCACTTTTAATTAATGGTGTAGAAATGAATTATGAAACAAGTGTTATAACAACTCCTGGAGAAAGTGCAACTTATGAAGGAGCATGGGCAACATATTTTGTGGAAGTTAAAATTGGTAAAATTAAATTAGTAAAAGGAAATAATACAATAACATTTGTTGCTAAAAATACTGCAGGATTAATAATGGATAAAATTATTCTTACTGCAAATACACCAATAAGTGAAGCTTCTAAATAATTTAAAATAAAAAATGAGAATTAAGTTTCTCATTTTTTTATGAATTTTTTTCCTTTTTCTAAAGCGTCTAATTCCCATTTAGGAGTGATATTATCATCATATTCTTGTAATAATTTTTTATCTTGTTTAGATAATTCCATTTTATTAAATAAATCAGGTCTTAATTTTCTTGTTAAGATCAATGATTGTTTTCTTCGCCACTTATTTATAGCGGTATGATTTCCTGAAAATAATATATCTGGTATCTTATCATTATTATATTCATAAGGTAAAGCATATTGAGGATATTCTAATCCATCATTAAAACTTTCTTCTTCAATGGAATTAGTGCTTATTGCGTTAGGTAATAATCTAATAATTGAATCCATTATACAAATAATAGCAGCTTCACCACCAGTTAAAATAAAATCGCCAATTGATATTTGTTCATTAACATATTTTTCAATTCTAGCATCTAATCCTTCATAATGACCACATATAAAGATTAGATGTTCTTCTTTTGACATTGTTAAGGCTTTTTGCTGGTTAAATGTATTTCCTTTAGGGGAAGTTAAAAAAGTCTTTGAATGAGGGGTCTTAACGCTATTTAAGGCATCTATAACTGGTTGACACATCATAATTAATCCTGCACCACCACCTACAGGAGGATTATCGACTCTATGATATTTATCAAGAGTAAAATCTCTAATATTAACTACTTCAAAAGAAACAATTTCTTTATTTATAGCTCTTTTTATTATAGATGTATCAAAAAATGATTTAAAAAATTCAATTAAGTTTTCTGATAAAGCACTTTATATATCTAAAACCAAAGGAAGAAATACTTACACTTATTTAGAAGATTCCTCTCTTTGATTCTTTTGCGTTATTTTAATATAAGGAAAGGTAATTTGTAAAACTTAACCTTTCCTTATATTACTGAAA